>NZ_JBSZCP010000058.1:0-20436 GCF_054166785.1 Cyanobacterium sp. | reverse complement strand
TAAGGATGCTGCTTCCCAAATAGGGTAGAAGTGAAGACCGATAGCGTTAGAGCTAGGTACTACTGCTCCAGAGATGATGTT
The DNA here is from genome assembly GCF_054166785.1 of Cyanobacterium sp. NCBI lineage: Bacteria > Bacillati > Cyanobacteriota > Cyanophyceae > Chroococcales > Geminocystaceae > Cyanobacterium > Cyanobacterium sp. The sequence continues at coordinate 20,355 of NZ_JBSZCP010000058.1, read as the reverse complement.
GTTTCCGTATAATAAAGAACCTGCTACAGGCTCACGGATTCCGTCGATGTCCACGGGGGGCGCAGCTACGAAAGCGATTAGGAAACAAGTGGTTGCAGTTAATAGACAAGGGATCATTAATACACCGAACCAACCTACATAGAGGCGGTTGTTGGTAGAGGTGATCCACTGACAAAACTGCTCCCATGCGGAAGACTGTTGTTGTTGTAAAGTGGTAGTCATATTAGTTATGATTGCTTTATGAATTTTTTTCGAGGTACTTTGTGTGAAGTTGTTTGCCTCACATTTATATATTAACGATTATGTAAAGTTTTGTCAAGGACTTTCTGAAAAAAAAGCTACAAATATTGTTACTTTTCGTTACATAAGGATATATATTGTTGGCTGTAAGTCTTTTGTGGCAAGGGCTGTAGGTTGTTTTAAATTTTTCTCACCCAAGGAAAATAAATAAAACGTTATGTAAACAAATATTGGGATGGATCAAGCTGATTAAAAAGCCAATGTGTAATAAGATATTGATCATCACCTTGACACACTAAGCTATGAAATCAATTTCTATATTAGGATCAACTGGATCTATTGGTACTCAAACCTTGGATATTGTGAGGGAAAATCCCCAGCAGTTTCGGGTAATTGGATTGGCCGCTGGTAGTAATTTAACCCTCCTTGCCCAACAAATTAAGGAATTTAGACCGGAAATTGTTGCCATTCGAGATGAGAATAATTTACCTTCCTTAAAAGAATTGTTAAGTAATTTGGATTATCAGCCTATTCTTTTGGGGGGTAGTGATGGTATTTGTGAGGTGGCAAGACATGGAAGTGCGCAAAGTGTTGTCACTGGTATTGTTGGCTGTGCTGGTTTGTTACCTACCATTGCGGCGATTAAGGCGGGAAAAGATATTGCCCTTGCGAATAAGGAGACTTTGATTGCTGGCGGCCCTGTGGTACTGCCTCTGGTGGAAGAATATGGGGTAAAGCTATTTCCTGCGGATTCGGAACATTCGGCGATTTTCCAGTGTTTACAGGGTGTGCCTGATAAGGGTTTAAGAAAGATTATTTTAACGGCTTCTGGGGGTTCTTTTCGTGATTTACCTGTGGAAAAGTTGGCTTCAGTAACGGTTAAGGATGCTCTTAAACATCCTAATTGGTCTATGGGTCAAAAAATTACCATTGATTCTGCTACTCTGATGAATAAGGGGTTAGAGGTGATTGAGGCGCATTATCTTTTTGGTCTGGACTATGATGATATTGATATTGTGATTCATCCCCAGAGTATTATCCATTCGATGATTGAGTTGCAAGATACTTCTGTTTTGGCTCAGTTGGGATGGGCGGATATGCGTTTACCTTTACTTTATGCGCTTTCTTATCCCGATCGCCTTTATACTAATTGGGACTCTTTGGATTTAGTGAAGGTGGGTAGTCTTACTTTCCGTGAACCTGATCATCAGAAGTATCCTTGTATGCAGTTGGCTTACTCTGCTGGTAGGGCTGGAGGTTGTTTACCTGCGGTGTTGAATGCGGCAAATGAACAAGCGGTGGCTCTTTTCCTCGAAGAAAAAATTGCTTTTCTTGATATTCCCCGTCTAATTGAGACTGTGTGCGATCGCTTTTCGACCCAAAATAAAGCTCAACCCAGTTTAGATGATATAATTGAGGCGGATAAATGGGCTAGAAGAGAAGTGCTACAATCTCTCACGGTATTGGCTTAAGGAAGAAAAAATTGATCGGCTGATTTTTCCAGCAACCCCTCTTATTTTGTAATCGAGGGGTATTTTCTCATATGTCTTGATTTTGAAGATAGATAGAAGGGGCAAGGTAAATCAAACTTAAAAGCCCCCCCATTTGCTCGTTGCCGTTGATGTCTAAGTCACTATGACACAGAAAAATTTTATCTTTGGCACGGGATAATAAATCATGGATAACTCGATCAATTCGATCCTTTTCTTGGTTTTGTTGATATTCTATGGTTAAAGGTTTTTTATCCCATCCTCGAAGGAAAAGGGGAGAGGCAAATAGTTCGGCGGCCCCACCTTTACTCCAAAGATTTGAACCCGCATCAAGCCAAAATTGCCAACGATGCTTCTGATTTGAGGTGCGATATTGATAGATGGTGGCGAGGGTTACTCCTTTTTCTTGTGAAAGCAAGGGATTGACGGGATAAGGATTGGCGGTAATGGTGCCTTTACGTAGGAGAATGATAAACTCTGCTAAACATTCTCTGGTTTGTTTTTCTTTGCCTAGTCGGCATTGAATTGCCCAAAAGTGGGAGGCGCTTTGTTTAAATTCCCGCAGGTTATTTATTTGGGTATAGTTAAGGGATTGAATGTCACGGAAATATTGTTGATTAATTCTATCGATGACTATAAGGGGAGATAGTTTTTTGTCTTTGGTTTCTTGTTTTAGTTGGTTTACCCAATCTCTGATTTTGTTATAGGCGATAAATGTGTTGTAGCTAAGGCGATCGCCCGATGTAAAATGATCAATAGATAGTAGAGAAGGTGACTCAATGTCAATATGATAGCAGTAGTCGGCTAGTAGTCCAGCCCTAACGGGGTCAATACTTGGTTGTAATCCTGATTCTGTCATGGCTTTAGGGGATAATACCGTTAACATTTCTGCCACCATATCCCTTTCAATTAATCTCCCATTGCCCCCAAAAATCAATCCTAATAGGGTTAAGTGCGATCGCACGAGGGGGGAGGCGATAAGGGGTCGTTTCTCCTGTAAAGGCTCCATAAGAATGGCATTTTCTCGGAAAAAATGTAAAAAGCTAAAACGGGCAACTTCATCTAAACCGGGGGCAATGATAGCAACTTCGGAGGGATTTACATTTCCTTGTTTGATATTATCAATAATAAAATCTGCCACCTCCTTAATTAACTGCGCCCTTGCCCTAGTTTTTATAGAAAAAATATTCTCATAACTATCCCTATCAATAACATTTTCCTCAAGCAATATTTTAATAGAAGATTCTAATTTTATTAACTTATTGTCAGTAGGAGAAATAGTTAACAATTCTTGTTTGCAATTTTGAGCAATCGTTTTTAAATAATCAGGATCTGCATTCAATCCTAACCGTACTTTTCCCTTATTATTATAAGTAAAAACACATCGATAATCATGGGAGATAAAAAACTTAAACAAATCCCCCATGGTGGCAGGAAAATTATCTAAATCATCAGCAAACACAGCACCATATCTTTTTAGTAAACTATGTTGATAGTCTTGATTAGGTAACAAATAATGCCAATAAAGTTCATAAATAATTCCATAACTTAGTAAGCCTTTATCCAAACACCATAAACGCCATTTTAATAAGAGCTTATCAATAGTTTGCCATAAATTACTATCAAGAGCATCAACTAAAAATATTTCCCCTTTTTCTAAATTACTAGAAATATCCTCGGGAGGAATTCCTGCCATTCCAGCTAATTGTAATAAATCGAGTAAACGACGGACAAAAATAGACTCACTGCCAAATAAAGATAATATATCTAAGCTAATGGATTCCCGCCATAATTGAGATGCCAATTCTTGCTCAGTTTCTGGATATAAACGAATGGGAAATAAACTTTTAATATTTAACTGTTTCGCTATTAGAGGAAAAAATAACTCCACTTCATTCATCATAAAGGCTGATGGAGTTTTGATCTCTATGGTACAATCTAATTTATTATCTTTCTTAAAAATTAACTCCTGTAGATTAAGTCTTTTTTCACGGTTGAAAGCTAAAATTAAGGGAGGTTTAATTAGAGGTGTAGATTTTTGTGTACTTTCTTTTTCTATCCATTCTATTAAGTAATCAACTAAGGTAGTTGTTTTACCACAACAACTGTTTCCTTCTATCCAAAGAGTATTATTTTGTATCATTAACTTTTTAAAATTTACTAGCTTTGACTAAGTTTTGATAAATTATTTTTCAACCACCATGAATCATATTTACGATTGGTTTTGACTTCTAAGAGTCTAATTCCTTGAGAGGGTAAATTTTGAATGTGTCTAATTAATTCTTGCCAGTTTTCTATTAATTTATATTCTATCCCATAGGTTTTACTTAAATTTTGAAAGTCAATGTTTTGGGGGGTAGCAAAATATTCTTCAAAAATATTATCAAACTCAGCAATAGGTAACATTTCAAAAATTCCTCCTCCATCATTATTCACCAAAATAATAGTTAGACTTCCAGATAAGTTTTTACTAATCAAAAATCCGTTGGTATCATGTAACAATGCCAAGTCACCTGTTAATAATACTGCTTGTTTCTTTTCTTGGGCAATGCCGAGGGCAGTGGATAAAGTGCCATCAATACCATTGGCACCACGACTAAAGTAAATTTCTCTTTCTGTTGAATTGGTTTGCCAGAAATATTCGGCGTATCTTACGGACATACTATTGGCTATAAAAATAGGTATGCGGGGGGGTAAGGTTTTTGACAGCAACCATGATATTTTGCCTTCAAATAATTCGTCATGGTTATCCATTATCTGGTTAATTTTTTGTTTAATTTTTTGCTCAGTTTTTAACCATTGATTGAGATATTCTTGGGATGTTTTTGTTAGGCTATTAGTGGATATTTTGTCGAGATTATGTCCTAATTCTGTAATATCCATTCTTAGGTGTTGAGTGTTGCTGTGAATGGCATCTAAATTGTCATGGGTGGGGGTAATAATATAGGTTAATGTTTTATTTTCGGTTAACCATTTTCTTAATTCTTTACTGGTGGGATATTCCCCTATTAAAATAACGATTTCTGGCTTTAATTGTTTCTGATATTCTTGATTTCTTAAAATGATGTCGTAGGTAGAAACTAAATTTTGATTATATTGAGCATAATTTCTTACGGGTGATAGGGCTTCTGTTAATACTGGGAAATTTAATTTTTGGGATAAAAGTGACACTGCCCTGATATATAATTCGCTATCGTGGGGAGAATCTACCCCCGCAATAATGATTCCTTTCTCATATTTTTGCCATTGGGAAACAATAACTTCATAATCAGTATGATAGTTAACCTTAAAAGGGAGATGATTAAGATTCTTCAATAAAATTTTACTCTCAATTACATCTTTTTCAGCTTTCGTATAATTTAGCTGTTTAATAGGTGCTAATGGTTCACGAAAAGGTACATTAAAATGAATTACTCCTTTTACGGGATTGATACTTTTTTCCCATCCATGAATAATATTTTGTCGTAGATAAAAAAGCCTTTCTAATTCCATAGAGGGTAATGATAATTCTGTTTGCCATTGGGGATAATTACCATATAAATTAATTTGATTAATGGTTTGTCCTGCATGACACTCTCTTAGTTCTGGGGGGCGATCGCCTGTTAAAATAATTAAAGGAATATGACTATATTTAGCTTCAATAACCGCAGGAAAAAAATTAGCTCCTGCCGTACCAGATGTACAAACCAAGACGGTAGGTTTACCGCTACTTTTAGCCATGCCAATGGCAAAAAAACTTGCCGAACGCTCATCTAAAATAGGAATTGTTTTTATGGTAGGATGTTGAGCAAAGGCAATGGTTAAAGGGGTAGAACGAGAACCGGGGCAAATGATAGCATTTTTTAATCCTAAATTGGCAAAAGTATCAACAATTAAAGAACTCCAAACAGTATTTATATTCCGAAAATCTAAACCCATTATGTGAAACAAATTCATCTTATTTATTAATCTATAATTTTATCATATATTTTGATTTATTTATCAGTGATAAACAACTATTGTAGTTTCACTAATTAGATTAATAGAAGTATAATTAAACAGACTAAAAACAGATTTTATAATGCACAGTTATTTTCAAGATAATATACTTTATATCAATAAAAATGACCTTCCAGAATACAAAAAAAATGCTTCCATTGTCAGAAATAATTATTTCTGGGCTTTAAAATCTATTAGTGGGTATTCTCCCCCTTCTAAAGACTGGGAATTTGAAGAAGAAGTATGGTTTGCCCTCTCTCGAATGTTACTATTTTTTACTAATTCAGGTTATCTTGGCTATAGTGAGACTATTTTAGAGTTTTCTGAAGATACTATTATCCCCGATGTCCTGCGACAAGTATCTAGCAAATTATAAATTGGGGATTACTAAATTTAGTTTAATGGGGAATGGGCAATAGTAACAGTATTTTAAATATAATTCAACAATATTCCATAATTAAGTAACTTCATAAATTAGAGAATTTAGGAAACAAAATCCAAGCTACTGAGATCATTTAATCCTTGATTTTAACTATTACAACGCAAACTATAAATAGACTTAATTATCAATTATCAATTATCAATTATCAATTATCAATTATCAATTAAATTATCATGGCAACTTTTTTACGTCCTCTCAGTTATAAACATCAGTGGCTGTATGATACTATCTCTCGTTTAGCCGCTTTACCCGTAGGAGGAGAGAAAAGATTTCGTAATTTAGCCCTGCAAAATATTACCCTAGAAGAAAATACAAAAATCCTAGACTTATGTTGTGGTAAGGGGCAGACTACTAAATTTTTGGTGCAATATTCCCATGAAGTGACGGGGTTAGATATATCTCCTTTTGCCTTAGAGGAAGCGAAAAAAAATGTCCCCCAAGCAGAATATGTGGAAGGTTTTGCCCAAGAAATGCCTTTTAGTGCAGATAAATTTGATATTGTTCATACTAGCGTAGCTTTACATGAAATGAACACGGAAGAGTTAACGCAGATTTTTGCGGAGGTTTATCGAGTTTTGAAACCTAACGGAATTTTTACTTTTATTGATTTACATAAGCCCCATAATCCTCTTTTTATCCCCGGATTAAATATTTTTATGTGGTTGTTTGAAACTGAAACGGCATGGCAATTAATCAAGACTGATTTACCGCAAATGTTACGGAGTCAAGGTTTTAAAGTTATTACTAAAAAGTTTTATGGTGGTGGTAGTTTACAGGTAATTCAAGCTCAAAAATAAGCTAATAAAAAGGAGTTATTATTTATGGATATTAATACTAAAAATCCTCAAACTTTCGCTGATTATGCTTACAGTGCGATCGCCCTTAGTACGAAAAAAATAATTAAAAATGAAAAGGGAGTTTTAGCTGATGAAGATCCAGAATATGTACATCAAATGAGGGTAGGATTAAGAAAATTAAGAAGTGTGTTAATAGGCTTTTCTCCCGCTTTAGATTTACCGAAGATAGTAGAGGAAAAAAGCATAGGTAAAATCGCTCAAATTTTAGGAAAAAAAAGAGACAATGATGTTTTAAAAGAAAATTTACTTAAATACTATTATGACTTTCTTAATGACTGTGAAAAAGAAATCTGTCAACAATTTATTGAAAAATTAGAGGAGAAAAATAAAAGCTATCAAAAAAACATCATCAAAACATTAAAAGGGAAAGAATATAAAAAAATAAAAGTTTCCCTAAAACAATGGTTAAAAAAACCTCAGTTTAATCTAGTGGCTTCCCTACCCATCGATAGGGTTGCCAACCATCTTATTTCCCCCCAAGTAAGTCATTTATTATTACAATCAGGATGGTTAGTTGGTACTCAAATAAATGAAAAAAATCAAATTATTGTAAAAGAAAACTATAGCCTTGAAGAAGTAGATAATTTATTACTATACCATGAAGAAATTATCCATGATTTACGGAAAGAAGCTAAAAAAACTCGTTATCAAATGGAACTATTAACTAACTGTTATGGACAGTCCTATGATGATTTTTTGCAGTTGGTAGTACAAGCACAAGAAATTTTAGGTAATATTCAAGATAATACAGTTTTAATCGGCACAATAAAAAAAATAATTGGTAAAAATTGGAGGAAAAAACTACCTAGTTTAAATAATTTAATTATCAATGATCAACGGCAACAATGGATGAATTGGCAGAAAATACAAAGAATATTTTTGTTAGAGATGAAAACCTTAAATTTGCACAAAATATTTAGTTTATAATTACTGCTCCTATGGTAAATAATAGGTGTTAATAATTAAGAATGAATAAATAATATTTGTTTCCTTTTACTTTTTGCTTTTTACTAACTATTTATTATCAATAATCTATTATCCATTATCCATTATCATTTCTTGCTTTGCCCTTGGTTGGTTAAAATAAAGAGAAAAGCCATAAGATAACTAAATTTAATAAACTAAATGTCTGCAACTACAAGCCATAAAAAAGCCAAAGCCCTCAAAGCAGGTAGTCGTCGCCCCGCTAAAGAGTTGTGTAGTGAGTGTGGGTTGTGTGATACCTACTATATCCATTATGTAAAAGAAGCCTGTGCTTTTATTCATCAACAAATTGCGGAGTTAGAAACCCAAGCCCATGGGCGCTCTCGGGATTTAGATAATGAAAATGATATTTATTTTGGGGTACATCAACAGATGATTACAGCCCAGAAAAAAGAACCCATCGAAGGGGCGCAATGGACAGGAATTGTAAGTGCGATCGCCTGTGAAATGTTAACCCAAGGGCTAGTAGAAGGGGTTGTATGCGTCCAAAATAGCGAAACAGATCGTTTTCAACCTAAACCCATAATTGCCACCACTACAGAGGAAATTTTGGGGGCGAGGGTAAATAAACCCACCCTTTCTCCTAATCTATCCGTATTAGAACAAATCGAACGCTCAGGGATGAAACGGCTATTGGTGATTGGGGTAGGCTGTCAAATTCAAGCCTTGCGAGAAGTAGAAGATAAGTTAGGTTTAGAAAAACTCTACGTCTTAGGTACACCCTGCGTTGATAACGTTACCCGTGCGGGATTACAAAAATTTTTAGATACCACCAGCGATTCTCCTGATACCGTGGTAGCTTACGAGTTTATGCAAGATTTTCGGGTACATTTTAAACATGAAGATGGACGGGTGGAAAAAGTACCTTTCTTTGGTTTAAAGACTAATCAGTTAAAAGATGTGTTTGCCCCTTCTTGTATGACTTGTTTTGATTATGTCAATTCCTTAGCCGATTTGGTGGTGGGTTATATGGGTTCGCCTTTTGGTTGGCAATGGATTGTGGTAAGGAATGATACGGGGCAAGAAATGTTAGATTTAGTGCAAGATCAACTAAAAACTCAACCTGTGATGTCTAAAGGCGATCGCACTCAGGCGGTACAAAATAGCATTCCAGCCTATGATAAAGGGGTTACACTACCCATGTGGGCAGCTAAATTAATGGGGGTAGTCATCGAAAAAGTAGGTCCCCAAGGCTTAGAATATGCCCGATTTTCCATCGATTCCCATTTTACTCGTAATTATTTGTACGTTAAACGTAACTATCCTGAAAAATTAGAAGCCCATGTACCCGACTATGCGAAAAAAATTGTTTCTCAATATAAACTACCCAAAAATTGAGAAATCTAAATTTACCGTGTAGAATTGCAAAAACATAACATTTTTAATAAATCGTCATACAATGATGATGCTTCCATAGCAAACGTCCATGGAAAGCGAACAAAAGAGAAACAAAGTTAAACAAAATATATTGAAGGGAAGTTTAACTATCCATTGTTTGCAGTCCATTTTCTTGATAGTCAACCAATTATAAAAATAAAATGGAAAAACGTACCAAAGCCCTAATCACAGGAATTACAGGACAAGATGGCTCATATTTAGCTGAATTACTCTTGAGTAAAGACTATGAAGTACATGGTATTATCCGCCGTACCTCCACATTTAACACTGACAGAATCGACCACATTTACCAAGACTCCCATAACCCCGATGCTCGATTATTTCTTCATTATGGAGACTTAACCGACGGTACTACCCTAAGACGAATTTTAGAAGAAGTACAACCCGACGAGGTTTATAACCTTGGGGCGCAATCCCACGTTAGAGTTAGTTTTGATGCCCCAGAATTTACCGTAGATACCGTTGCCATGGGTACTCTCAGACTTTTAGAAGCCATCCGAGACTATCAAAATTACCATGATGCCCAAGTAAAATATTATCAGGCAGGGTCATCGGAAATGTTTGGGAAAGTGGTAGAAATTCCCCAAAAAGAAACCACTCCTTTTTATCCCCGTAGCCCCTACGCCTGTGGTAAAGTTTATGCCCATTGGCAAACCGTCAACCATCGGGAATCCTATAATATGTTTGCCTGTAACGGCATTCTTTTTAACCATGAAAGCCCCCGCCGTGGAGAAACCTTTGTAACTCGTAAAATTACAAGGGCGATCGCCCGTATCGTCGCAGGACAACAAAAAGAACTATTTTTAGGAAACCTAGACTCCAAAAGAGATTGGGGCTACGCAAAAGATTATGTGGTTGCCATGTGGTTAATGTTGCAACAGGAAAAACCCGATGATTACGTCATCGCCACAGGAGAAACCCACTCCGTCAAAGAATTTTTAGAACTAGCCTTCAACTACGTTAACTTGAAATGGGAAGACTATGTACGCTTTGACGAACGTTATTTACGCCCCGCCGAAGTTGACTTATTAATCGGAGATCCTACAAAATCAAAAGAAGTCTTGGGGTGGAAACCCTCCGTTACCTTCCCCGAATTAGTCGCCCTTATGGTTGATGCTGACTTAGAAGCCTTCGGTTTAAAAACCCAAACAGGAGTACCCGTAACAGATCAAGCCTATATCCGTCATGGCGTTTTGCACAACGTTAATTAAATTTTATTGATGTTAATTATCAATTATCCATTATCAACTATCAATTAACTCCCCATGATCGAATTAACCAACAAAAAAATATTAGTAACCGGAGGCTCCGGATTTCTCGGTAAACAAGTAGTAGCTGAACTACTCAACGCAGGGGCTAAAATGGATAACATCACCATTCCCCGCTCCAAAGATTGTGACCTCACCATCTGGGAAAACTGCCAAAAAGCCGTAGAAAATCAAGACATCGTCATTCACCTTGCCGCCCATGTGGGAGGTATCGGTTTAAACCAAGCTAAACCAGCGGAACTATTCTACGATAACTTGATGATGGGAACACAACTTATCCACGCCTCCTATCAAGCAGGGGTAGAAAAATTTACCTGTGTCGGTACTATTTGTGCCTATCCTAAGTTTACCCCCGTACCTTTTAAGGAGGAAGACTTATGGAATGGTTATCCCGAAGAAACCAACGCCCCCTATGGTATCGCTAAAAAAGCCCTTTTAGTACAACTAGAGTCTTACCGCCAACAATATAACTTTAACGGTATTTACCTACTGCCCGTTAACCTCTATGGCCCCGAGGATAACTTTAACCCCGAAAGTTCCCATGTAATACCAGCGCTAATTAAAAAAGTCCATGAAGCCTTACAAAAAGGAGAAAAAGTAATTCCCGTTTGGGGTGATGGTAGCCCTACCCGTGAATTTTTATACTCCAATGATGCAGCGAGGGGTATTGTCATGGCAACTCAGTTATATAATTCCCCTGAGCCGATTAATTTGGGTACTAATTTTGAAATTTCCATCAAAGATTTAATTGAGTTAATCTGTGATTTGATGGGTTTTGAAGGGGAGTTGGAGTGGCAAACCGATAAACCCAATGGGCAACCCCGCCGATGTTTAGATACTTCTAAGGCAAAGGAGACTTTTGGTTTCACTGCTAATATGGAACTACGTCAGGGGTTGAAAAACACCATTGATTGGTATGTTAGTAATGGATAATTGAGAATTGATAATTGAGAATTGTAGAGTTTGAATCTTTTACAGTAGTATCGGTTGCCCTCATACTTCTAATATCAAGTCCGCTTGATCACTTACAAATTATTAGTGTTAAAATCTTAGTTCAATTTATTGAACGAAATAATATTAGCCGTGTAATTCATTACACGGTGGGGTGACAGGGAAGACTGTATCTCCATTAGAAAAACCTCAATCTTAATCAAAATAATGGCAATAAAAAGATCATCATCTCAGGATAAAAAAGAGCGTTTACCCCTTCAGCGTAAGAGTAAATTTCAAGCTCCTTCCTCGGAGGATATGGATATTTTATTGCCTCAACAAATTGCGGAAGATGGGGAGCAAAATGAGGATAAGATTAGACCTCAAAAATTGGCTGATTATATTGGCCAGAAAGATTTAAAAGGGGTGCTAAACATTGCGATCGCAGCGGCGAAACAACGGCAAGATTCTTTAGATCATATCCTATTATATGGTCCCCCTGGACTGGGTAAAACCACCATGTCCCTCATTTTAGCTTCGGAAATGGGGGTAAACTGCAAAATTACCGCAGCCCCAGCCCTCGAGCGCCCTCGGGATATTATCGGCTTATTAGTCTCTTTACAAGCAGGGGATATTTTATTTATCGATGAAATTCACCGTCTCAATCGGGTAACGGAGGAATTACTGTACCCTGCCATGGAAGATAACAGGTTAGATGTAACCATCGGGAAAGGGCAATCGGCAAAAATTCGTAGTATTCCCCTAAAACCTTTTACCCTCATCGGTGCCACCACCAAAATCGGTTCATTAACTTCCCCCCTGCGCGATCGTTTTGGCTTGATTCAAAGGTTACAATTCTATCAACTCGATGAATTAACGGAAATCGTCAAAAGATCTGCCCAAATATTCGATGTTAATATTGACGAACAAGGGGCGCAAGAAATTGCCCGTCGCTCGAGGGGTACTCCCCGCATCACTAATCGTCTTTTGCGCAGGGTGAGGGATTTTGCTCAGGTAAAAGGTGTTAAAAAAATTGACCAAAACACCGCCAGTGAAGCCCTTGACCTTCATAATGTCGATCGCCTAGGGCTAGATTGGACAGATAGACTGGTACTTTCCACCATCATAGAACAGTTTAACGGTGGCCCAGTAGGGCTAGATGCGATCGCCTCTGCCACAGGAGAAGACGCAAAAACCATCGAAGAAGTTTACGAACCCTACCTATTACAAATCGGCTTTATCAACCGTACCCACCGAGGAAGAATCGCCACGGAAAAAGCCCAAGAACATTTATTACAAATATAGTCAAGCACAATTCAGGATTTTACTGGCGTGGATGATGGGATTGAATTTGAACCCTATCCCAAAGACTTCCCTAATTGAAAACCCATAGAGCTTAACATTACTTTACAATAGAGATTAAAGGAATAAAAAAAATCTAAGCATCAATAATGTTGAACTATCAAACATGGCAATGGCGGGGTTATAACATCGGCTACCAATCCTACGGAAAAAAAGAAGGCCCTGCGGTGGTGTTAGTCCATGGCTTTGGGGCAAACTGTGGACATTGGCGCAAAAATATCCCCGTCTTAGGGGAAGACTTCCGTTGTTATGCCCTTGATTTAATTGGCTTTGGGGCATCGGCAAAACCAGAACCAGATCAAGACATTAGCTATACCTTCGACATATGGGCGCAACAGGTAGCAGATTTTTGTAAAGAAATAGTCGGTAGCCCCGTATATCTGGTGGGTAACTCCATCGGTTGTGTGGTGATAATGCAAACCGCCGTAGATTTTCCTGACCTAGTATTGGGCATTGCCGCCCTAAATTGTTCCCTCCGATTGTTACACGAGAGCAAAAGAAAGAGTCTTCCTTGGGTGCGTAATGTGGGTGCCACAGCCATGCAAAAAGTATTGAAAAATAGAGCCATTGGTAACTTTTTCTTTCAACAAATCGCCAAGCCCAAAGTTATTCGCAGAATTTTATCCCAAGCCTATCGCCGTAGTGATGCCATTACCGATGATTTAATTGAGTTAATCTATCAACCCTCTCAAGATGTAGGTGCGGCGGCGGTATTTCTTGCTTTTACGGGATACTCAGGGGGACCATTGGCGGAGGAATTATTACCTATTTTGCCCTGCCCTGCGATCATTTTATGGGGTACAGAAGATCCATGGGAACCCATTGAGATGGCGAAAGAATGGGCTAATTTTGCCACAGTGAAACGGTTTATTCCCCTCGAAGGTTTAGGGCATTGCCCCCAAGATGAAGCCCCAGAGGTGGTAAATCCCATTTTAAGGGATTGGGTTATGGATAGTGAAAAATTACAACCCCTAGAAGTCTAAGCTATCACCATTAATTTTTGATGAATTTGTCGATCTTTAGCTTTGTAATATATTATTGTTTAGGTTTACAACTGAATTACGAAGGTTATGGGACAATTAGAATACAAGCCAAATGTGCGCACTTGCGGAATAAATTTAAATCATTGGTATGTGGTAGCTAGATGTGTAGAAGTTACTGACAAACCTGTTAGTGTAACCCTTTGGCATAATGAAATTGTCCTTTTCCGAGATAGCCAAGGAAAAATTAATGCTTTGGAAGATCGTTGTCCCCATCGTCAGGTAAAGTTAAGTGCGGGGAAGGTGGTGAATGATAGTGTGGAATGTGCTTATCATGGGTGGCGATTTGATGAGGGAGGAAGTTGCTCTTTTGTACCTTACCTCGAAGAAAAGCAAAAGTTACCTAGTTGCAAAATTAAAAGTTATCCTGTCCAAGAGTTGGATGGTTTTATCTGGTTATTCCCGGGGGATGGAGATAGTGATGCGGTTAGCCCCATGGGTTTACCTGAGTGGGAGCATTTAAATTATATTGCTAGTGTGGCTCAGGTTGATTGCCCGGGGCATTATTCTTATTTAATTGAGAATTTGATGGATATGCACCATGGACATCTACACGACAACTATCAGGCGTGGGCTTCGGCTACTCTCAATAAAATTGATGTGAGTGATACGAGGGTGGATGTGTTATATGATGCCCAGAGTTATTATCGCATTGATAAAATTTGGTCGATTTCTCAGTTATTTTTCCCTTCTTTACGGAAGTTACATCCCGAACCTTTGAGGGTTAGCTATGTTTATCCCCATTGGAGTTCTAGTTTAGGGCAAGATTTTAGAATTTATTGTCTATTTTGCCCTGTTAATGAAACGACGACTAAGGCGTATCTTGTCCATTTTACTTCTTTGGAGTCTTTTTGGCGTTTACATAAGTTGCCTGTCTGGTTTAGACGTTTTATTAAAGGTAGTCTTTTTAATGCGGCTAAGGGTTTATTGGAGGGGTTAATTGTTCAGGATGTGGAGATGATTATTCAAGAGCAAAAGGCTTTTAATGAGAATCCTTTACGGCGTAATTATGAGTTAAACCGTGCGATCGCCAAGGTGCAACAGTTGATCATCACTCAGTTTACAAAGACAATGGACAATTGACAATAACTAATTATTATCTTTTCCCTGTTCCCTATTCCCCTTTCCTTCGATTTCCTCGATGATTTTCGCCCATGCCTGGGAGGGATTTTCAGCTTGGGTAATGGGGCGGCCAATTACTAAATAATCAGCTCCAGAGGCGATCGCCCTTGCGGGGGTCATAACACGCTGTTGATCCCCTTTTAGCGACCATTCTGGACGTACTCCGGGGCAAACTAGAATAAAATCATCTCCGCACACTTCCTTTAACTTTGATGCTTCTTGGGGGGAACATACCGCTCCATCCATCCCCGATTCTTTGGCGAGTAAAGCATTATTTAAGGCATATTCAGGCAGTTCTATGGGAACTTTGAGGTCAAAGGCTAATTGACGGCTACTAATGCTCGTTAAAACCGTGATAGCAAGAAGTTTTGGGCGACCCTGCCCCCCCTCTAAAACTATTTCTTTGGCTGCTTTGAGGGCTTCCCGTCCTGCGGTGGCGTGGATGGTGAGTAAGTCCACATCATATTTTAAAACTGATTTTGTGGCGTTTTTGACGGTGTTGGGAATGTCATGGAATTTGAGATCGAGAAATATTTTTTTCCCTTCATCCTTCAGAAATTGTAATACTTCGCCCCCCGTGGCAACGAACAACTCTAGCCCTACTTTCCAGAAACTAACTTCGGGTAAACTATGAATAAGGGCGATCGCACTTTGGGCATCGGGAACATCTAAAGGAACAATTATTTTATCGCTAGGACTTTCCATATATAAACCAATTGAGATTCAGTTAGTTTATCAGAAATCGGGAAATGAAGGGTAAGGGTGATTGATTTTATTATTAATTATCCATTCTCAATTATCAACTACTTCCGTTGCGTAAAATATCGCTTGTCAAGGATAATAGATATATTAAGAGCAGTTGTAAAAATAATTATTATGAGTAAAGGAACACTATTCGATAAAGTCTGGGACTTGCACACCGTCGGCACATTGCCCTCAGGACAAACCCAACTATTTATCGGCTTACACTTAATCCATGAAGTAACCAGCCCCCAAGCCTTTGCAATGTTGAGAGAAAGGGGTTTAAAAGTCTTATTTCCCCATCGCACCGTCGCCACAGTAGATCACATCGTACCCACCGAAAGCCAAGCCCGTCCCTTTGTAGATACCCTAGCCGAAGAAATGATCCAAGCCTTGGAAAATAACACCAAGGAAAACGGCATCAGATTTTATAACACCAACTCAGGAAATCAAGGTATCGTCCACGTAATTGCCCCCGAACAAGGTTTAACCCAACCCGGCATGACCATTGCCTGTGGTGATTCCCATACCTCCACCCATGGAGCCTTCGGTGCGATCGCCTTTGGTATTGGAACCTCCCAAGTAAGAGACGTATTATCATCCCAAACCCTTTCCCTCACCAAACTAAAAGTAAAAAAAATCGAAGTAAACGGCACCCTACCCCAAGGAGTGTACGCCAAAGATGTCATCCTCCATATCATCCGTAAACTAGGAGTCAACGGCGGTGTGGGCTACGCCTACGAATACGCAGGAACAACCTTCGAGCAGATGAGTATGGAAGAAAGAATGACCGTCTGTAATATGTCCATAGAAGGGGGCGCCCGTTGCGGTTATGTAAATCCAGACCAAACCACCTACGACTATCTTAAAGATCGTGATTTTGCACCCAAAGGAGAAAAATGGGAAGAAGCAGTGCAATGGTGGCAAAGTCTGCGCAGTGATGAAAATGCCCAATATGATGACGTTGTCACCTTTGATGCCTCAGAAATTGAACCCACCGTCACATGGGGTATTACT
Organism: Cyanobacterium sp.; assembly: GCF_054166785.1. Taxonomy (NCBI): domain Bacteria; kingdom Bacillati; phylum Cyanobacteriota; class Cyanophyceae; order Chroococcales; family Geminocystaceae; genus Cyanobacterium; species Cyanobacterium sp. The sequence continues at coordinate 3,486 of NZ_JBSZCP010000058.1, read as the reverse complement.
CCCAGCCAAGGTATCGGGATCAATGAATCCATGCCTAACCTCGACAGTCTTTCTGAAAATGACAAGGAAATTGCAGTTCAAGCCTTTGAATACATGCAACTCAAACCCGGGCAACCCATCAAAGGAACTCCCATCGATGTATGTTTTATCGGTAGTTGTACCAACGGCAGAATCAGTGACTTACGAGAAGCCGCCAAAATTGCCCAAGGACATCACGTAGCCCAAAACGTCAAAGCCTTTGTCGTACCGGGTTCTGAAAGAGTCAAAAAAGCAGCAGAAGCCGAAGGATTACACAAAATTTTTGTCGAAGCAGGTTTTGAATGGCGCGAACCGGGTTGCTCCATGTGTTTAGCCATGAACCCAGACAAACTACAGGGAGATCAAATTAGTGCCTCCTCTTCCAATCGTAACTTTAAAGGTCGTCAAGGTTCCGCCCAAGGTAGAACATTATTAATGAGCCCCGCCATGGTAGTAGCCGCCGCCGTCCATGGTAAAGTCGCCGATGTAAGAGAACTATAAAAAAGTAGGGTGGGCATTGCCCACCATTGATTATCCAAAAGCCCCTCAAACACCAAAAACTTCCTCTTAACATCAACCCGAGAACCAGAAAAAACAGTTTTCCCAATAAAGAAAAAACCGTGTTATTTTTTTCGAAAAATGAGTAATAATAGTAATTAAGTACTGAATTACTAACTCAAAACCATGAATAGTTGCATTTTAATGGCAAAAATCATTCGTAGTCCCCAACTACGATACACTCAAGAAAGCCAACTAGCTATCAGTGAAATGATGGTAGAGTTTGAAAGTATCTCTCCCAATAACCCACCATCAACCCTCAAAGTAATTGCGTGGGGAAATCTAGCCTCAGAAATCGAGCAAAAATATAAAGAAGGCGACGAAGTAGTAATCGCTGGACGTTTAAAAATGGATTTAGTAGAAAGACAAGGGTATAAAGAAAAAATTGCTGAATTAACCATCTCTCAAATTCATCCCGTAGGCTCTCAGGTTTCTCCCCCCCATGACAGCGTAGCGAATCTCGAAAATCATACTGACTATAATGATCATGGATCTCTCCTTGACGAAGATCATAGTACAGAAGATCTCCAAGAAAGTTACAGTACCCCCGATGATACCAACCTAGATACTATTCCTTTTTAACCTATTCCCCTAACAGACCGTCTCTTTGTTGGGGGATAATTACATCACTTCATCTATTCCGTAAACCTGTTTTGATTTAACTAATTTTTATTCAAAAAAGGGGAACTTTTTTCCTATACTTAAGTCAACACTAAAAACATAGATTTTATGTTAATATTTCCCCATTTAAATTAGGACAACTCACAAAATATATGAGTAAAAACACCAACAACAACGCTCAGAATGTTGTTATTGCCTTGATTGCGGTCACAGGTTTCTCCGTAGTTCATCAAAGCGGTTTAGCTGGTCAACTATTTCAGGTCTTAGATCAAAGTCTTGTACAATCAGCTATGGCTCAAAACAGAGAAATAACACCCTCAAGACAACTAAACAATTTTAAAGTTGAAGAAATTAAAGTCAATCGCATTCGTATTGAAGGAAATCAAGCCTATCAAATGACAGAAAGCGGAAGATTCACTCCTTTACCCGATGGGTATTATAAATTTCCCAGTGGAGAAATTTTAACCCTAGAAAAAGGACAAATTATTAACCAAAGATCTGCTTTTGATGAAGGTGGTAGTTGGCGAGAAGGCAATGTATGGGAAAGAGGTCCTGATGCAGGACCTTTCAGGGAAGCAGGTTGGCGAGATGGAAACGTATGGGAAAGAGATACCAGTGGTGATGATGAGATGCGTCGTCAACTGGAAAATCGTAGTGTTCCGGGGGTAAGAGAGACTTTTGATCGAGTTCAACCTATCAACAACGGTTTGCCCACTCGCACTCCCACCCCTGTAAATCCTATTAACCCCATTAATCCGGGAAATCCTGGTAATCCATCTTTTCCTCCCCAGCGAAATATCCAACCCGGAACCAATGGAAGACCTCTCAACAATACCACAATTCCTAATTTAAGAAATTAGAGCCGAGAAAAAATCACGTCACATCGACACAGGGAGGAAAACTAACTTTCTCCCCTGCGGATATTTCATTAACAGGAGGAAAAATGCACTTTGTCATCAAGTTAAGTAAACTTTGCAACCTACGTTGTACTTATTGCTATGAGTACGAAGAATTAGCCAATAAAGAAAGAATGCCCTTAGAGGGTTTAGACTTTTTCTTTCGTAACTTAGTACCATACCTAGAATCGAAACCAGAGCATCTAAGACGACCTCATTTTGTGTTGCATGGTGGAGAAGCCCTACTCTTACCCCATAGTTATTTACGTTCTTTTCGAGATTTACAAAGAAAATATTTAGATCCTGCAGGAATAAAATATAGCAATGGGGTTCAGAGTAATCTCGTTAAAGTTTCTGATGCTACCCTCGATTTATTAGAAGAGTTAGAAATCACCCTCGGAATCTCCTTTGATGTTTTTGGAAATCAAAGAGTTGACCTAAAAGGGCAAGACTCTCAAGATAGAGTATTAGACAACTTGCAACGGTTAATAGATAGAAACATTCCCTTTGGGGCAATTATGGTACTTCATAAGGGAAATATTGATCATATTTTGCCGACCTATGAATTTTACAATAGATTAAAAATTAACTATAGAATTTTACCTATTTTCAGTCACAATAATCCACCCCCCCGGATTGAGCCAATTCTTATTACCCATGAACAAACTTTAAAAGCATTTCAGGAAGTGGCAAAAGCTCAATTTGCAAGTGTTACAAATATTCGTGTACTACCTCTATGGGACTATTTCAGAGCTGCCGTTCGTTACTTAACCGATGGCAAAAAAGCAATCTATAATCCTGAAGTTGAAGAATGGGTTTACATCATAAATACTAACGGAGATGTATATAACCATGGAAATGCCTATTGCCCTGAAGGTTTGATGGGAAATGTTTTTCGTCAATCCTTATTAGAGATTCGACAAACCGCTGACTATAAACGCACTGTTGCCATTCGTCAAAATCGCCTAGAAACCTGTCGTAGTTGTTCCTTTGATGGTTATTGTAATCAATTACCCATTGCTGAGGCTATTTCTAGCGAGCGCACCTACAATGAAGCTGGAAAACTAGAGTGCAATATTAGTAAGCCGATGATTCAGTTTATGATTAATGAAATTGAAAAATCAGATTCGGGTAAACTTTTACTTAATAATTTGGAATCTTCTTCTCTTACGTCTTCTTTAGATAATCAAATGATTCCTAGTTAGACAATATTTTGTTTTACTCGACAGCCATAAACACTAAAAAACACCCTCCAATTAAGGAGAGTGCTTTTTAGTTATTATTTAGTTGTTAAACTCAATTTCCGATTAGAAATTAACCGTTGATTACAGGAGCAGATACTGCTTCAGCAGAGGCTAAGTCTAAGGGGAAGTTGTGAGCATTACGTTCGTGC
>NZ_JBSZCP010000057.1:0-97467 GCF_054166785.1 Cyanobacterium sp. | reverse complement strand
TGTGAACAAACAGGGAGAAATCAAACAGAGGTAGTGAGAGATTTTATAAGGAGAATAAGATTAAAAGAGTAGGCTAATCGCCTTTTGTTTGTTCAAGTCCCCCTAAAAGGGCGAGGCTTTAGACCCATTATTTTTGGTAAATAAAGAGCTAAAAATCCCCAACAAAGACAACATTTTCATGAACTTAATTGGTTATATCGTAATAGTAAAAATTCATTTTGAATTCTAACATTTATTTTTTAAAGTTGTGTTTTACTGGTAATGACTTCGCTTTAGGTCGAGTTCACAGTATAATAGGGGGGTGAAATAAAACAAAAAAACTCCTTGTTGTAACATTACTAACCAGGCTCTCTGAACTTTGTTTGAATATTAGTAAATAAAGTTTTGTGTGTGCTGTACAAAAAAATAACTAATTCCAAGATTAAAATAACTGTCTCAAACCATGACGAAAGAAAAGCAGACCTATAAAAATGTGATGGAAATATTGGTTGATGAGGAAATAGAATATCAATTAGTTCACAACAAAACAATTAATCCAACGGTTAGAGAATATATTAACCCTTTGGAAGTAGCAACTTTCGCTCTCAATCGTCTCCCGAGTTTATACGCTTCTTCGACAGAAGGGATTCAAAAACAAAAAAGAAGAGCAATTATTAAATATAAAAAAGAAATACATCAGGCTGTGACTCAGGGATTTGCTGCCGTTGAACGAGATCCCCTCAGAAAATCAACACCCATAGCTAGTGATAGAGAAGATATTATTTCCGATGCTAGAAGAACTTTAACTAAATTTGATGAGGATGTACCTAAAGAGGAATTGTCTTTGATTGTGGAGTTTATGGAAAATTTTTTGAATAAGATACAGAATAAGGAAATTACCACTGCAGAGATAGTTAAACTTTACTATTTACTAGATTTTTATTGGGAAGAAGACGGTCAGGGATTGATGCAGAGTAAAAGTGTTCGTTGGTATGATTAAAATTTCCCCATTTTTTTCAATTCTGTGTGATCATTGATAATCGATAATAAATCATTAATAATTTAGTGATGTATTTTAAATTGTTAAAAAAGGAACTATATTAACGGTGACACTAGCAGAACTAATAGAAAAGGGTGGATTTTCCATTTGGCCTTTGTTATTCTTATCGATTCTCGCTTTAGGAACTATTGTGGAACGCATTTGGTTTTGGTCTAAGGTCTTAGTGAAGGAGGAACAAATTTTAAATTCGATTATGGATGCAGCAACAACAAATTGGGGCAAAGCTGGAGAGATTGCTTCCCGTTATCGTAATCATCCTTTAGGAAAATATCTCAATACTCCTTTGCAGTTGGACAATCCAGATCCTGAAGTATTTCACCTTGCCCTTGAAACGGGGGCGGATGATGAGCTTTCGCAAATGCGTAAGGGGGATAAAATTTTGGAAGGGGTAATTGCTTTATCTCCTCTTCTGGGTTTATTGGGTACGGTTTTGGGTTTAATTCGCTCTTTGGGTTCTATTTCTTTGAGTGATTTGGGGACTGCTTCGACTACGGGGGTAACTCTTGGTATTGGTGAGTCTTTGATTTCTACGGCGGTGGGTTTGGTGGTGGCTATTATTGCGGTGGTATTTTACCGACTTTTTCAGGCTTTTTGGGCTAATCAGGTCAGAATTTTTCGGAAGGCAGGAAGTGATTTGGAGTTAATTTATCGTCTAAAGTGGAGTTTGGATGAGTAGAGAGTGCTGTCACGGGCAATTAAATTTTGATGGTTTATAATTAGTGGCACATGTATGTGGTGGTGTAATACTGCTATTGGAACTGTTGTATTGAAAGTAAAGTTTTTACTATTTATATATTTATGGCACAAATACCTTTATCAAAGAGGGAAAAGAAGAATTCTTCTCAAAAGTATGCTCCTCGCCCTCTCAAGTTGTGGGGGGATATGAATACTCAGCAGGAGGTTAGAATTGAGATTGTCCCTATGATTGATGTCATTTTTTGTATTTTGACGTTTTTCATTTTGGCGGCGGTGGGTTTTTCTCGGCAACAGGCTATTAATTTGAATTTACCTAGGGCAACGACGGGCACGGCACAGATGCGGGAAATGTTGGTGGTAGCCCTTGATAATCAGGGACAGCTTTATTTGGAAAAGCAACCAGTGAGCCAAGTTCAGCTTTATAGTGCTATCAAAAATTATAATACGATTAATCCTTCAGGGCTAATGGTACTTCATGCTTCCGAGGATGTGCGTTATAGTCAGGTGGTTGAGGTTTTGGATATGTTGAAGGAGGTAGGGGGCGATCGCGTAGCGTTGGCTACTTTGGCGGGTAACTCCCAAATTCCTACGGAAAATCAAACTCCTACTCCGGGGGTGAATCCTTATCTTAATCCTGATAGTAATAATTTACTCCCTGATACTAATAATTTAGTACCTGATAGTGGTAATGGGGGGGGTGATATGCCTTCTTCTCCGATTCCTTTACCCCCTGCTCTTGATTCTCCTCCATCTTTTTAGGGTTCTGGAAATGGTTGATTGGTGGGTTTTTGAACTAAGGGGCGATCGCCAAGAAATCAATTTTGTCGATCACAACTCCATGCCCACCACACCTGCTCACATTCACAGGCATAAAATTCTTGCCATTTGCGTTCGTAGTTGTCCATAATCACGGGAGCATGACGGTTGAGCCATACTTTAGTGGCTTGTCGGGAAGATGCACCGCAACGGGGACAACAAAAACTGAGGGCGTGGGTGGCTTGATAAGTCCATTCTGGGGCGCTACGGGAAAAGGCTTCCATATTGGTTATAAGTTTTTTCTTTGTTTTCTTGATTTTACCGAAAACAAACAATTGACCGTTATCGGATGTTTTTTTAACGAAATGTTGACAAGAATTCCCCATTCTCTTTTAGGGTGGGGATGAATTTTCGACCAATAAAAACGATGAAGCCCTACCTTCAACTACCTAAGGGAGGGTAGTTCACAAGTACCAAGATTTTTGAGTAAGTTGGCACTAGCTTCATTTAAGCCGATTAACTCTACATCAGCACCATTACGACGAAATTTGATCATCACTTTGTCCAAAGCGGCGATCGCCCCTTGATCCCAAAGATGAGCATGGGTTAAATTAATAACTACCTTAGTCACCAAATCATCAAAATCGAACTTACTATAAAATTCTTCGATAGAAACAAAGAAAATTTGACCCGATACATTATAAGTACACAGGGAGTCTTCCTCATCCAATACCTTTTCCACAAATACCAACTCTGCAATTTGATTAGAAAAAAAGATAGTTCTTAAAATAATACCCGTAATCACCCCAAGGGCAAAATTGCTGGTAACTACCGTGACAATCATAGTAGTCAACATCACCACGGTTTCATTAGGGGGAGTACGTTTAATATTCTTAAAAGATGACCAACGAATAGTACCCACAGATACCATAATCATTACCGCCACCAAAGCCCCCATGGGCATTCTTTGCACCCATTGTTGTAATACCAAAATAGCAAATAAAAGAAACACCCCCGCTGAAAAGGTAGAAAGTCGGCCTCTACCTCCCGACTGCACATTAATGACGGACTGCCCAATCATGCCACATCCCGCCATCCCCCCAAAAAAGGAAGTAATAATATTGGCGATGCCTTGCCCCTTAGCTTCTTGGTTTTTATTACTGGGGGTATCGGTTAACTCATCCACCAAAGCAGCGGTGAGGAATGATGCTAGTAAACCCACCAATGCCATGGTTAAGGAGGTAGGTAAAATAATTTGTAGGGTTTCTAAATTGAAAGGAACATCAGGTAAACGGAAAAAGGGTAATGTAGCGGGTAATTCTCCCATGTCTCCTACTGTAGGCACTCCCAAGTTAACATCTAGGTCAAAAACCACGGTAACTATCGTAGCAACCAATAGGGCCACTAAAGGAGAGGGTACAACTTGAGTAAATCGGGGTAAGATGTAAATAATTAGCAATGAGCCAATGGTAATGGCATATACGGCGGAGGGTACGTCGATTAACTGGGGGAGTTGTGCTAAGAAAATGAGGATTCCGAGGGCATTAATGTAACCCATCATCACCGCCCTAGGTACGTACTTCATCTGTTTTCCTAGTTTTAGAATACCAAAGATAAGTTGGACAATTCCTGTGACTAAGGTGGCAGCAAAAAGATATTCGATACCATAATCTTTTACTAAGTTTACCGTTAAAAGGGCGATCGCCCCTGTGGCAGCAGAAATAGAACCAGGACGACCTCCCAAAAATGCGGTGGTTACTGCTATGATGAATGAAGCATATAAACCAACTTTAGGGTCAACCCCTGCTATGATAGAAAAGGCGATCGCCTCTGGAATCAAGGCTAGACCTACCACAGCACCGGCTAAGAGATCTTCTTTAACATTGGAAAACCATTCCCTTTGTAGGTTAAATGTGTTAATCATTTCCTCGTCTCTCTCTATTTTTGACACGGGGAAAGTTTAATCGTATCACAAAACTTTACACAAAAAACAACTATCATCATTAACCTACCGTAACAGTTAGGGGTTTTAGAACCTTTTTTCTGATAACCTAGATCGAGTCGTTAAAAATTTCTATAAAAACTGTTTATATGACCACATCTAATGATAGTGAACGTACTATAGTAATTGGTACTCGTAAAAGTAATTTGGCTTTGGTTCAAACCTACTGGGTAAAGAAAGAATTAGAAACCCATTTTCCTGAGGTGGATTTTGAGGTGGAAAAAATGAGTACCCAAGGGGATAAAATCCTTGATGTTGCCTTGGCAAAAATTGGTGATAAGGGTTTATTTACCAAGGAATTGGAATTGGGCATGATTAATAAAGAGGTTGATTTTGCTGTACATTCTTTAAAAGATTTACCTACCAATTTACCCGATGGCTTGATGTTGGGTTGTGTTACGAAAAGGGTAAACCCCGCTGATGCTTTAGTTGTCAATGAAAAACACAAGGATAAACAGTTAGATACCCTGCCCGAAGGCGCGGTGATTGGTACTTCTTCTTTACGTCGTCTTGCCCAATTACGCCACCACTACCCCCATCTTACTTTTAAGGATGTCCGTGGTAATGTAAATACCCGTTTAGCCAAGTTGGATGCGGGGGAATATGATGCTATTATTTTGGCCGTAGCAGGGTTAGAAAGGTTGGATATGGGCGATCGCATCCATCAGGTTATCCCTAGTGAAATCTCCCTCCATGCCGTGGGGCAAGGGGCTTTAGGTATCGAGTGTCGCACGGGGGATGAAGCTGTTTTAGAAATTATTAAAGCAATTCAAGATCAAGATACCCTTGATTGTACTCTCGCCGAGCGCTCTTTTTTACGGGTGTTAGAGGGGGGTTGTCAAGTGCCTATCGGAGTTAATACTTCCATTGAAGGGAATCAGTTAACCCTTGTGGGTATGGTAGCAAGTTTGGATGGTCAACAGTTACTTAAGGATAGTGTAACGGGCGATCGCACCAATGCTGAAAAAATAGGTCAAGAATTAGCTGAAAAACTAAAAAGTCAGGGTGCAGGGGAAATTTTAGCAGCTATCCTTGCGGAAATAGATCGTTAATTTTTATGTTGTAGGGGCGATTTCGTCTCTACATTCTTTTATGGTAACCTACGGCGAAAGGGCGATCGCTCTATACTAGTATTTGATGATTGTTATATCCATTCTGGATAAATTTATGATTAGGGTTAAGCTATCATTATCATAAATGAATTAACTCAACACTCTTAGAATGAAATACCAACAACTAACGGCAATTATTGAAAAAGAAGGAGATGGTTATGTCTCCCTTTGCCCTGAATTTGATATTGCTAGTCAAGGGGATAATATTGAAGAAGCTAGAAATAATCTTAAAGAAGCACTAGAACTGTTTTTCAAAACCGCATCTTCTCAGGAAATAGAAACAAGACAGCATAATGAAGTGTATATAACTCGTTTGGAGGTTGCCCTAGAAGATTACAATAGCATGGTAGAAACATTATATTTGTTAAGTAATCCAGTCAACGCAGAAAAATTACTACAAGCTGTGAATCGTACCCCAGACTTCGCTACCCCATGGCAACAGGTCAAAAATGAATTAATGGGATGAGAAATATTTTACTGGATATACAAGCCGTGGAAGATTTGAAATGGTGGATTCAACAAGATAAACGAATTGCTTTAAAAACTATGGAATTAATTGAAACATTGCCCGACAATCCTTTTACGGGAAAAGGAAAACCTGAGATGTTACGCCTTAATTTATCAGGTTTTTGGTCAAGACGTATTACTCAAGAACATCGTTTAGTTCAAGAAGTGAAAGACGACTATATCAGAGTGGTGAGTTGTCGTTATCACTATCGAAAATGAATCTACGTCTAATCTAATCATTGCCCTCAAATAAGCTAAAGTAGTTAATATACATAACTTATAGAAGCAATTATAAATAAATAACTACTCCATGAAAAGCCTATTCTTAGAAAGACTCCATAGCAGCGATCGCCCCGTGCTAGTATTTGATGGTGCCATGGGTACAAATCTGCAAGTACAAAACCTCAGCGCCGAAGACTTTGGAGGAGCAGAATATGAAGGATGTAACGAATATCTAGTCCATACCAAACCAGAAGCAGTAGAAACCGTCCATAGAGGATTTCTTGAAGCAGGGGCAGATGTCATCGAAACCGACACCTTTGGGGGTACACCCCTAGTATTAGCAGAATATGACCTCGCCGATCAATCCTATTACCTAAACAAAACCGCCACCGCATTAGCCAAACGAGTTGCCCAAGAATATTCCACCCCTGAAAAACCCCGTTTTGTGGCAGGAAGTATTGGCCCGGGGACAAAACTACCCACCCTCGGACACATCGACTATGATAGCCTTAAGGATGCCTATGTAACCCAAATTCAGGGGTTATACGATGGGGGTGCCGACTTGCTTCTTTTAGAAACCTGTCAAGACGTACTACAAATAAAAGCAGCCCTCAATGCCATCGAAGAAGTATTTAAAGAAAAAGGAGAAAGACTACCCCTGATGGTATCCGTCACCATGGAAACCATGGGTACCATGCTAGTAGGTACAGAAATCAGCGCAGCCCTTGCTATCCTTGAGCCTTATCCTATCGATATTTTAGGGCTAAACTGTGCCACTGGGCCTGATTTGATGAAACCCCACATCAAGTATTTAAGCGAAAATTCCCCCTTTATCGTCTCCTGTGTACCCAATGCAGGTTTACCCGAAAACGTAGGCGGACAAGCGCACTACAAACTTTCTCCCATCGAATTAAAAATGCACCTAATGCACTTTATTGAAGACTTGGGAGTACAAATTATTGGGGGTTGTTGTGGTACTCGTCCTGATCATATCAAAGCCTTGGCAGAAATTGCTAGTACCCTAAAACCTAAAAAGCGCCATTACAATTATGAGCCTTCCGCCGCCTCCATTTATGGTACTCAACCCTACCATCAAGATAACTCATTTTTGATTGTGGGAGAAAGACTTAACGCCAGTGGCTCGAAAAAATGCCGTGATATGCTCAATGCTGAAGATTGGGATGGTTTAGTCTCCCTTGCTAAAAGTCAAGTCAAAGAAGGGGCGCACATCCTCGATGTTAACGTGGATTATGTGGGGCGTGATGGGGAAAAAGATATGCACGAATTGGCTTCCCGTCTGGTTAACAATGTCACCCTTCCCCTCATGTTAGACTCCACGGAATGGCAAAAAATGGAGGCAGGGTTAAAGGTGGCAGGGGGTAAATGTATCCTCAACTCCACTAACTATGAGGATGGAGAGGAAAGATTTTTTAAGGTGTTGGAGTTAGCCAAGCAATACGGGGCTGGGGTAGTAATTGGTACTATCGATGAGGATGGGATGGCGCGCACGGCGGACAAAAAATATGAGATTGCTAAACGTGCTTATAATGATGCCCTTAAATTTGGTATTCCAGCCCATGAAATCTTTTTTGATACCCTTGCTTTGCCTATTTCTACGGGGATTGAGGAGGATAGGGAAAATGGTAAGGCTACCATCGAATCTATCAAGCGCATCCATGCAGATTTTCCCGAATGTCATTTTATGTTGGGGGTTTCTAATATTTCCTTTGGGTTGAATGCGGCGGCGCGTCAGGTTTTAAACTCGGTGTTTCTCCATGAGGCGATGCAGGTAGGGATGGATGGTGCGATCGTTTCTCCTAATAAAATACTACCATTAGCGAAAATAGATAAAGAAGTCTTAGAAATATGCCTAGACCTAATCTATGATAATAGAAAATTTGATGGGGATATTTGTAGCTATGACCCCCTAGGAAAATTAACCACTTTATTTCAGGGGAAAACCACGAAAAGCAACAAGAAAAATGTGGCTGATTTACCCATCGAAGAAAGACTTAAACAACATATTATTGAAGGGGAAAGAATTGGTTTAGAAGATGCTTTAAATATAGCCCTAGAAAAGTACCCTCCTTTAGATATTATCAACATTTATTTATTAGATGGCATGAAGGTTGTGGGGGAATTATTTGGTAGTGGACAAATGCAGTTACCCTTTGTTTTACAGTCTGCCCAAACCATGAAATCGGCGGTAGCTTTCCTTGAACCTTTTATGGATAAAGCGGATACAAATAGTAATGGAAAAGGTACATTTTTAATTGCCACCGTAAAAGGAGATGTTCATGATATTGGTAAAAATTTAGTAGATATTATTCTTTCTAATAATGGTTATAAAGTAGTTAATATTGGGATTAAACAACCCGTAGAAAATATTATTCAAGCCTATAGAGAATGTAATGCTGACTGTATTGCTATGAGTGGTTTGTTGGTAAAATCTACCGCTTTTATGAAAGATAATTTAGAAACATTTAACCAAGAGGGAATTAATGTTCCTGTTATCTTGGGTGGGGCTGCTTTAACTCCAAAATTTGTCTATGAAGACTGTCAAAATGTTTATAACGGTAAAGTTGTTTATGGTAAGGATGCTTTTGCTGATTTACATTTTATGGACAAATTAATGCCTGCTAAAAATAGTAAGCAATGGGATAATTTAGAAGGCTTTTTTGGCACATTTGAGGAGGAAAATAATCTCTTTAAAGGTCGTAATTTTGATGATTCGGGAGAGGTACAAAAAGAAGAGAAAAAAGAGCAGGAGAAGGAAGAAGTTAAGGTAATTGATACTCTCAGAAGTGAGGCTATTGATCCTAATATTGAACGTCCTACTCCTCCTTTTTGGGGTACAAAAATTATGTATCCTGATGAGTTTGATTTTGATGATCTTTTTTGGTATTTAGACTTACAAGCATTGTTCGCAGGGCAGTGGCAATTCCGCAAACCTCAAGGGCAACCAAGGGAGGAATATAATGAGTTTTTAGCTGAACAAGTTTATCCTATTTTGGAGGAATGGAAAGCAAAAATAAAACTAGAAAATCTTTTACATCCTACCCTAATTTATGGTTATTTTCCCTGTCAATCGGAGGGTAATACTTTATATATTTATAACCCTGAAAATCCAGAGGCTAGGGAAGAAATTGCTAAGTTTGAGTTTCCCCGTCAAAAGTCTGCTAAAAGGCTATGCATTGCCGACTTTTTCGCTTCTAAGGATTCGGACATAATCGATGTTTTCCCGATGCAGGCGGTAACGGTGGGTGAGATTGCCACGGAGTACGCCCAAAAACTTTTTGCCAAGGATGAATATACCAACTATCTCTATTACCATGGTATGGCGGTACAAACGGCAGAAGCCATGGCGGAATGGTGTCATGCAAGGATTCGTCGGGAGTTGGGTTTTGGGGATTTAGAGCCTGATAATATTCGGGAGATGTTTAAGCAACGTTATCAGGGTTCACGGTATAGTTTTGGTTATCCTGCTTGTCCTAATATGTTAGATCAATATGTGCAGTTAGATTTATTGGATACTAAGCGTATTGGTATGTATATGGATGAGTCTGAACAAATATACCCCGAACAGTCCACCAGTGCTATTATTTGTTATCATCCAGTGGCTAAGTATTTTAGTGCTTAGGTGGGTGAGATTTTGGTGGGCATTGCCCACCCTACGGGAAACAAATAATAATCTTACTCACTGTGAATTTTGTTTGGCCTAGCACTACTTTAATACCCCGTCGGGTAAAGACATCTGGAGATGTTTAATTAAAGTCTCATCGGGGAGGGCTGTTTTTAGGTGACTCCAGGGTAAAACTTGCTCTAATTCCCAATTATCATGGACATAGTAATCTAAACTAGGTAACTCCCCTTTTAATTCCTTAAATGCCCGTTTATAACTACCCAGAGTATCCCCATAAATACGAGTTAATAATAACAACTTACTTAAGCGCCGATCGCCCCTAGACATTAACCCTTGAATTACAGACCAATTATAACTCTCTGGACGAAAATCGACCCCTGCCTTTGCCAAATTTTTTTGTAAATACTGTAAACGCTTTTTCGACTGTTTATTTACCCCAAACCACTGGAAAGGAGTATGGGCTTTAGGAACAAACGTACTGCAACCGAGGGTAGTTTTTAACCGTGGGGAAGCCTTCTTAACCGCCCTCATCATCTCAACCGTGGCATCCAAATCACTATTATCCTCTTGGGGTAAACCCACCATGCCATAAAACTTAATGGCTTTCAAACCTCCCTTTTCCGCATTAATAGACGCTTGGATAATCTCCTCATTTTCCAACTTTTTATTAATAATTTGGCGAATTTTTGCCGAACCACTTTCAATGGCGATGGTAATAGACTTAGTATCCCTTTTAGTAAGGGTTTGGGCTAATTTTTCCGTCACCGTATTCGTCCGCACCGAGGCAATACTAAGGCGCACATCATCATATTTCGGTTTCATAATATAATTTAGTAACTCCTCAAACTCAGGATGCTGAGTAACCGAAGCCCCTAGTAAGCCCAAGCGATTTGTATATTGTAAACCCCTTTCAATGGCAGGAATTAACGAACCTTCCAAACTGGCGGTACGAAATGGTAAAGTAAGATAACTAGCCAAACAGAAACGACACATTTCAGGGCAACTACGCACCACTTCCACCATGAAAATATTTTCCCATGCCGCTTTTTCGGTGACGACAGTAGAAGCCGATAACACATTGCCTCGATAGGTTTGTTTTTCTACCACCGCAGGAATACGCTCATTAATAGGAGTAATAGATTTTATTTTTCCTGTAATATCTTCATACTCTACATGATACAAATTGGGGCAATAAATCCCGGGAGTTTGGGCTAAATGGATTAGTTTTTCTTCCCTATTACCGTTTCTAATTTCTTGGAAACTATCAATAAAGTTATCTATTAAATTTTCCCCATCTCCTAACAAAATTACATCAAAAAATTCGGCAAAGGGTTCAGGATTAGCGGTTAAAACAGGACCTCCGCCAAATATTAAAGGATGATTTTCAGTTCTATCTTTAGCATAAATAGGAATTTGTAATTTTTCTAATAAATCAAGAATATTAACATAATCTAATTCCCACGAAAAAGAAAATCCAACTATTTCGGGATGACGGGGTAATTTTTCTTCAATATCGGTAAATAAACGGGTTACTTCTACATCTTCACGGGTGGAAAAGTTTGCCCAGATTAATTGATAACCTAGGCTGGTAATTCCTACGGTATATTCATTGGGAAAGGCATAGACAAGGGAGATGGGATTATCATTTTTTGGGATGGGGGTAAAAAGTAGTTTTTCTGAGGAAAATAGATCCATGTTTTTTTAATTGATAATTGATAGTTGAGAATGGATAATGATAGTTAAATGAAGTTAGTTTTTTGTAGAGAAATTTTATGAAAATATAATTTTTTAGAGCAAGGGGTAACAAGTTTCAGGCAAGGGGCTTCAGCCCCTTGTTAAAAAGATAATTATTTATGCTAAGACTTTGGAATTATTAGGAGTTTCATCAATAGATAAAGAAGGGCGTAATATCATATAAATTAAAGTACCAAATAAGGGAATAAAGGCGATCGCCCTTAAAACAGGATTAGTAATATTACGTCTTGTCAAATCATCTTTAATAAGTACAGGAAAAAGTAAACATAAAGCACAAAAATCAAGGCTCATAATATGGATAAATTTACTATTTTGCCATTGATAAACAAAGTCTCCCCAATTACCATCTTTTATTCCTGATAGCACTAAGATGGTAGTGCCAATGATAAGGGCGATCGCAGTTAACCTACTCTCAATAATTTTAATAAATATAGTTTTCTCCCCTGTAAAAGTAGTATTAGATTCCCGTAACGCAAAATAAGGTAATAAAGAGAAAGCCCCGAGGAAAAAACTACCCACTAAAAAAGGAGTCGCCATCAACTTTTGCCC
Organism: Cyanobacterium sp.; assembly: GCF_054166785.1. Classification (NCBI taxonomy): domain Bacteria; kingdom Bacillati; phylum Cyanobacteriota; class Cyanophyceae; order Chroococcales; family Geminocystaceae; genus Cyanobacterium; species Cyanobacterium sp. Next base: position 85,186 of record NZ_JBSZCP010000057.1, on the reverse strand, counting down.
CCTACCATCAACCAAAAGTAAACAAGCATAAATCATCGGTAAAATACCCATCAGATTAAACAAACTGATAATATAAGGATTAATTCCTTCCCAATTTCCCGATGAAAGATTGATGATTAAATCCATAGTCTCAGGATTATCAGGGGGAGCGAATAAAAATCCATAACCAATAAATAAAATCCAAATAGTAAAAAAAATAACCTTATTAACCATAACAAAAAAATAAAATTAACATCAACTTGATTGATAAAATATAAGACTCTGTTTGCCAACTATTTATACAATAAAGACTTTAAACCTTTTGCCCTATTATATTAAAATGGCCATATCATTACTTTACTAAAATAGCTATATCATTACCTAAACCGAAAAATAAATCAAAATTCTGCAAGACAAAATATGAAATTTAATCGCAGTACCATATTACTAAGTATATTTGCTGTTAGCCTTGCCTCCATTATTTATATTGTAGAAATAGCTTCCCAATCTAATGTAACAAATAATCAAAATGAAAATTTAGTGCGTCAGGGTAATAGAATCTTTCCCTTTGACATAGACCAAATTAAAAGTTTAACCATTGACCCTCCCCAGAGCCTAGAAGATAGCCAAACCCTTATTTTTGAAAAAACAGAAGCAGAAATTCAACCATGGCAAATGGTCGAGCCAGAGCAGGGAAAAGCCAACGATGCTTCCATTTCATTTTTACTAAATCTTTTTCCCCAAGCCACCAAAGAGCAAGAAATTCCCATGGGGGAAGTATCCCTATCAGAATATGGTTTAGAATCACCTATCGCTACCATAACCGTAAATCTTGATAATGAAGAGACATATATAATTAACATAGGAGGGAGTAACTTTGACAATAGCCAAGTATATGGTTTGGTAAAATTTCCAGAATCATCCCCCCAATCAGAGGGAATATTTCTCCTGTCCAAAAGTTTCTTATTTTCCGTTGAAAGACCATACGAAGATTGGAAAGAGTTAGACAATTAACCCATATCATATATCCATTAACTATGTTTAACCTCAGAGACGCACTATTTGCCTTCGTTATTCTAGCCATCCTAATTTTAATCGCCAGATTTATAAAACAAAAAGCTCGTTGGATTCAACAACTATATTTACCCGAATCCGTGGTGGCAGGATTTCTAGCCTTACTATTGGGGCAAGAAGTATTAGGGGCAATCATCACCAATATGGGAGGAGAAACTGCCTTGTTTGCTGGAGGTTTATTTAATCAACCCATTCGCACCGTGTGGCAACAATCCCCCGGAGTTTTTATCAATATCGTGTTTGCCTCCCTTTTTCTCGGAGAATCAATACCCAAGCCCAAACAAATTTGGAAAAAAGCAGCACCCCAAGTAATTTTTGGTCAAAGTTTAGCATGGGGGCAATATGTGGTGGGAATTTTGCTTACCCTCCTAATTCTCGTACCCGTTTTTAATATGAATCCCCTGGTGGGCAGTCTGATTGAAATTGCGTTTGAGGGAGGGCATGGCACGGCAGCGGGAATGCAACAAACCTTTGTAGATTTAGATTTTCCCGAAGGGGCAGATTTAGCCCTAGGATTAGCTACCATAGGCATTGTTTCAGGAATTATTACAGGCACGTTACTAGCTAATTGGGGTAGAAGAAAAGGACACATCAAAACTTTTAATAGTCAAGGTCAAAAATTTTCTATCTATGAAGGTTTATCAGCAGAGGAAATAAAAGAAAAGGAGGAAACGGTTAAATTAAAAAGAATCAAATTAAATAAAAATTTACTAATTGATCCCCTTTCTTTAAACTTCGGTTTTGTCGGTTTAGCGATTGGAATTGGTTGGCTAATTTTAGAAGGATTAAAATTGATTGAATCAATGATGAGGGGACAAACAGGTTCAAATATTATGGATTATATTCCCCTTTTTCCTATTGCTTTAATTGGGGGTATTATTGTACAAATTAGTTTAGAAAAGTTCGGTTTAGCCGAATTAATAAATCGTCGTTTAATAAATAATTTAGCTGGGTTAGCCCTTGATATAGTTATAGTTACCGCATTAGCATCTATTTCTTTACAAGTATTGGGAACTAATATTATTCCTTTTATATTATTAAGTGCGGTGGGAATTATTTGGAATCTTTTTGCTTTTGTATTTATCGCCCCTAAAATTATTCCTAGTTATTGGTTTGAGCGTGGTATTTGTGATTTTGGTCAATCTATGGGGGTGACAGCGACGGGAATTTTATTATTAAGAATGGTTGACCCTGAAAATAAATCGGGTGCTTTTGAAAGTTTTGCGTACAAGCAATTATTTTTTGAACCGATTGTGGGAGGAGGGTTATTTACGGCTCTTGCCCCTGTTTTAATTAATGAGTTTGGTTCTTTATCTATTCTTTTATTAACTTCTTCATTATTAGTTATTTGGTTAGGATTAGGTTTTTTCTTTTTTGGAAAAGACTCTAAACAAGCACGTATTGCAGAGAAAATTAATGGATAAGTTTACAGTTAACTAAAATTAATTTTGCTGATTCGTCTCATTGTCATCAAATTTTATGGATTATTCCTGAAATTGATCTTTTATGGGATTTATTCTATTTCAAAAAAGAAAGCATCCAAGCAGTAATTATAGAGAATAAAATGACGATTTCTAATAACTTAAAATGGATAGATAATTTAGTCCATTCTTGAACTACTAAGGTTTTCCACTGACTAGAGTTTTTTGTAATATTTTCTTTCCACAATTTCCAATGATCCTTTTCTCTTATGTGTAGATTTACCATAGATAAAAGTAAAGGATAACCCCCTACTTTTATACTCATTAATAAATGTAGAGCTAAGGTTAAAGTTATTATTAATAGAGAAATTAAATGCAAATAGTACCAGATATGATTTAATTCCCCTTGGGGTAACCATTTTTCATCCATCATTTTTCCTGAAAAAATAGCAAAAACTAAACTAAAAATACTAAGGGTGTTAATAATACGATGAAGGGAATACCACCAAATAGGTTTATTAAATAGTTTTAGTTGACTAGATGTATTTTTTTGGACTAATTTTGTCTGTCCACGATGGATAATATAAATAGTAAACACAGGAAATAGTAATAAACTCCATAAACCAAAAGTTCCATGGATACCCTCAATGGCATTCCAGTCAGGAAGAATGCTTATTTTTCCCCATCTGTCATCGTAGGTGTTGTATGTCCAAAAAGCAGTAAACATCGCCAAGATAGTGAATATGGCTTGGAAATTATGGAATATTCTTAATAATAAAGGTTGATATAGTAATGATTTTTTCTTGTTCATAAAAAAACTATAATTATGTTGAATTTAATTATTAAATCAAGCCTGTTTAACTACTTACTATATTTATTGTATATAATCCATAAAAAATGGACATCTCAACCATGATAAGGTGTTGCTTATTTTTTTTGTATGAAACATCATTAAACTACAGTAAATATATAATACTAGAACTATTATTACCATTGCCCATTGCCGAACTAAACTAAAAATCATACCTTAATTCACCAACGCCCATGATAGATTAAGAAGAGTGCGAAGAATATTTAATCCAATATTGGTCAAAATCTGGAATGAAGGAATTTAACCGAGAATTTTCCCTATTATTAAGAGCTTGTTATCCTCTCATTTATATCTCTAGCAGTGAGGAAGAAAGGGTTGAAAAGGCGATCGCATCTATAACAGAAACCATGGGCAATCGTCATACTTATGTGTGGGATTTTGTAGAAGGTTATCAGGATAACCCTAATAATAGCAATTTTGGTAAACGAAACCCCCTCCAAGCCCTCGAATTTTTGGAAAAACTACCCTCCAATACAGGGGGAGTATTTATTTTGCGAGACTTTCAGAGATTTTTAGAAGATATATCCATATCCCGCAAACTACGTAACCTTGCCAAAAAACTTAAAGCCCAACCAAAAAATATAGTTATCATTGCCGATGAAGTTAACCTCCCAGCGGAATTACGGGAAGTTTTTACGGTGGTTGACTTTCCCCTTCCCCAAGCCACGGAAATTAAAGAAGAAATTGAGCGGTTAATGGTGGGGCAGTCCTTGGATGATGACCTTTTAACGGAATTGGTACGGGCAGCCCAAGGTTTATCCCTAGAACGCATTAGAAGGGTGCTGACAAGGGCGATCGCCCAAAATGGCAAATTAGAATCCGAAGACGTAGAACTCATCTTAGAAGAGAAAAAACAGACCATACGACAAACTCAAATCCTCGACTACTATCCTGCCCAAGAACAAATCTCCGACATCGGTGGCTTAGACAACCTCAAGGAATGGTTACTCAGGAGGGGAGGTTCTTTTTCTGAATCAGCAAGGGCCTATGGACTGCCCTATCCCAGAGGACTTCTATTGGTTGGTATCCAAGGCACAGGGAAATCTCTCACCGCAAAGGCGATCGCCCATCACTGGCATTTACCCCTTCTCAGGCTAGATGTGGGCAGACTTTTTGGGGGTTTAGTAGGGGAATCAGAATCCCGCACCCGTCAGATGATTAACCTAGCCGAAGCCCTTTCTCCCTGTATCCTCTGGATTGACGAAATCGACAAAGGATTTTCCGGGGCAGACGGACGGGGGGACTCAGGCACCACTAGCCGAGTATTTGGAACATTTATCACTTGGTTAGCCGAGAAAAAAAGCCCCGTTTTTGTGGTGGCCACCGCCAACAATATCCAAAACCTTCCCGCAGAAGTATTAAGAAAAGGAAGATTTGACGAAATTTTCTTTGTGGGATTACCTAGCCAAGACGAAAGAGAAGCCATTTTTGCGGTTCATCTCCACCGACTACGTCCCCAAAACCTCGAAAAATTTGACATTAAAAGACTGGCCTACGAAACCCCCGAATTTTCTGGAGCAGAAATAGAACAAACCATCATCGAAGCCATGCACCTAGGCTTTAGTCAAAATCGTGATTTTATTACCGATGACATTCTCATGGCGGCGAGTCAGATTATACCCCTAGCCCGTACTGCCCGAGAACAAATTGAATTTCTCGAACAATGGGCTGCTTCTGGGAAAGCCCGTTTAGCTTCCCGTAACTATCAGTTAAAAATTGACAACTAAGGTATTCTGAATCACTCAGACTATCTTCTAGCCAAGTGATTCATCGGATTAACCGCCTGTCCCCCACGGTGAATTTCAAAATGGAGGTGAGGTCCTGTACTAAATCCTGTACTACCCATGTCGGCGATTAACTGACCTTGTCTCACCCTTTGTCCCACCCGAACATGGTTACGACTGTGGTGGGCATACAGAGTAATAGAGCCATCACCATGTCTAATCCGTACCCAGTTACCATAACCCCCTGAATTCCAACCAGAGGTAATTACCTCTCCATCGGCTGCTGCCACAATGGGAGTACCCACAGGCCCGGCAATGTCTATGCCTCGGTGCATTCTACCCCAACGAGGTCCAAATCCAGAAGTGAAAACGCCCCTAGCTGGCCAAATGTAGCCATTAAAAGGTCTTTGGGCTTCGGGTAAAAACTGATCAGGGGAATTAAGCTGGGAGGGAAGATCGGGAGAGCCAATATCCGCTGGGGGGGGCATATTAGCAGGGTTGAAAAAGTCCACCTGAATGGGAACCGATGCCACCTCTGTGGAGGGAGTTACCTGAGTGGGATCATTATTACCTGATTCTCTACGACTGAAATTAGGGGTTTCCTGACTAGAAATTAGAGTAGGTTGATTGTTGGGAGTAAAACTCTGTACTTGAATGGGTACTACGGCAGTGTCCCTATATTCGGACTCATATTTTTGGATGAACTCCTCTCTGGGATTAGATGCGGTTTGAGAGGGATTTTCCGTAAAGGTGCCTTGGGTGTTAACTTCAAAATTTTGAGAAGGGGTATTCTCATTTAAAGTAAAGTCTGTGGCGGCGGGAATCAAAACGGGTTGATTCTGGGAAACATCTTGTGGTGTAGTCTCCGATGCGGGAATAATTACGGGAATGGGAATTCCTTGGCTCGATTCCTCTCTCACGGTTTCTACGGGGATGGCAATGGCTTCGGGGGAAGATTGAGCGATGGTGGTGATTTCTTGATTTTGACTAAAGTTTAATGAAGGTCTATTTTGCCTGTTGTTGCCCTGATAGGTATTTATGTGTTGGGGGGAGCTAATATCTTCTGCCTTTTGGTCATTACCTAATTCAAACACCGCAGACAATTCTGGCTGTTCATTGGCACTAAGTAGTTGTTTCAATCTACGGTTACTGGCAATGTCGAATTCTTGTCTTTGTAATGATTCAGGATTTTGATTAAATGCTTCTGTGTTTGTTATTTTTTCTCTATCTGGACTCAGGGAAGCTAGTTGCTCTGAATTACTGTTTAAAAGGGTGGGGCTACTAATGGATGACTCATTAATAACTACTGCGGATGCTGATTCTGGTATGGCAATAATTCCTAGGGCGATCGCAAATGCTCCTTTGTAAACATGGTTAGATGTTCGTTGAAAATTCATCGTTTTGTTCCTGTTACTTAATACTAATCAAAATAATAGACAGAAAACTACAAACAGAAATAAAAAAATTACTGTCAAGTCACCATCAAAGTCATTGAATCTTAAAATAATGTTAAAGGTTGTTTTCAATTTATCAGTAAATGTACATTTTGGATCAAAAAGATCAAATAACCATCAAACGAATAGTTAATAATAAAATGGTGATCTAATTAGTTCCGCTTATTTGTGACTCTCTAAAAGAGTTTTTGGTTCATATTTTTTTTCTTAATTGCCTACGGGTTTCAAACAAAACCACCGCAACACTAACGGACAGATTTAAACTGCGCACCGTACCTTCTTCCATGGAAATAAAACTGGTCAAATCACATTGTGCCAAAAGCTCTGGGGGCAATCCTTGGGTTTCACTACCAAATAATAACCAGTCATCCCCTAAATATTCACAATCTAAATAATCCTGTTTTCCCCTGACACTGTAGCCAATTAAACGTCCACCTCTTTTTCTTGCCACGGTCAAAAATTCTTCGATGTCGTTATGGTAAGACAATTTCACATGGGGCCAATAGTCTAACCCCGCTCGTTTCAAGTAGCGATCGCTAATTTCAAACCCTAAAGGCCCTACTAAATGAAGTTCTGTGGCTGTACCCGCACAGGTTCTGGCGATATTTCCCGTATTGGGGGGAATTTGAGGATGAACTAAAACAATCTTAGGCATAAAAAAATAATCTCCATCAAACTTTTACCAAACAGGATCAGAGTATACATTAATTATTAGCTCTTTTTGTCCCGCAGGTACGGCACTGATACAAGCACAAATCACATCTTCTTCCCCTTCTATACCTATTTCTACCTCACAAGCGTGACAAGACCCCATTAAACAACCAGTAGGGATAAATACCCCCGCACGGGATGCTACCTCTAGGATTGGTTCTCCTGCTTGGGCTTCGGCGGTCACATTATCTGGTAAAAATTTAATTTTAATGGTCATTTTACTCTGGTTTTTTCAACTGATTGATAATATTTTTGTATCTAAAGTATAAATCTTCCCCCGGAATTGCTTTTTCAAATTCGGCGGGATGGTCATATTCGGTGAGGGGGTAGTGGCTTCTAATATCTTTGGCGGTTTGATAAAAATTATTCCAGAGGGTTAATAATTCTAGTAATCTTTGGAATTGGACATAAATATCTTGATATTTTTTCTTGAGGGCTATGTACTGAAACATTCTAGCGAAATCCTCATCCCTAGTCTTTTCTGGAGGAATTTCAATAATGTTACTAAGTTTGATAAATTTTTCTCGGTTAGCTTGGATAAATAGGACGATTTCATCAAAATTTTGTAGATTTTTAGTTAACAGATAATCAATCATATCTGAAACTGTTTTTAGTAATGAAAAGTCTTCTAAATTATATTTTTTAAATAGGTATAGTAATTTTAAGGCTAATTCATCTTGACGGGCTATGGTTTCTAAGGTTTGTACATAGGAATTAACGGCAAATTTTCCTTCTTCGGTTTTGATGTCGGGTAAAATTAGTTCTTTTTCTGCGTTTAATTGTTTGATAAATTCTTCAGGTTTGAGTCTTTCTTCTAATTCTCTTAATACAAACTGATAAAGTTTTTGTTGTTTTGTACTACGGTGGGATAATTCAATTTGTTCAATTTTCAGGAAGGTATTTTGAGCTTCCACGGCTACTCGAAAAAGGGATACGTAGTTTCTAAGTCCTTGATATTCTCCGATTTCTTGGGCAAAAAGATTGGTGATATTAAAAAAAGTGACAAATTCTGGCTCAATAAATTTTGGGTTATCTAAGGCTCGACCAATGGGGGTTAAAATTTTCAATTCTGACATCACCTGTTCGTGATGTTCTACTACTTCTTGAGGTATTTTTTCTTGCTCTTGATGGATGATGGATTCTAGTTTTTCGACCATAGTGCGATCGCCCCATAACGGACGATTCCACCAAGGTTTTTCTATTTTTTTATCAGAATCACTATTCATTTATTATCTTTATAAAATAAGAATTAATGGACTATCTTCGAGAATTTTTGTGTCTTTGTTTAATTTCGTTAACTTCCTTTAAAAGTTCTTGTTCATTGATCAAAGAAAACTGTTGTCCAGAACTATTATTACGATCAATATATTGGGTAGTAGGATTTTCTTGGGGAGATGAAATCCCTGCCAAAGATTGATTTCCTAAATAATGGGCGATCGCCCCGGTGGCGACTCCAGCGGAAATACTACCAAAAATAACAACCAAAAAAGTAATTACACCTGCATTCATAATCAATAATTATAACAATATTTAATAACTAAAAAAAAGACGAAAAAAAATCCATCAATAAATAAAAAATGAGAATAAACTATATTAGTTAGCCTTGTTTCATACCTCATTAAATGGTTAACCGTAAAGAAAAATATTCTTCATCAACAAACAACTACAAAAAGATTAACCTAGATTGACACCAAAAAATAACCTTTAAGATTTGACAAAAGGGTACCATAATCTTTTATAATGGTGAAAGTGACCAGGGTTGGCCGAGCGGTTGAGGCAGCGAACTCATAATTCGCCCTAGACAGGTTCAACTCCTGTACCCTGGATTTTACCCCTAAGGGGCTAAGTAATCAGGATTAGTTCTCAAAGAATCCCGAAAAGGGCTATCCATATCCCTTGTGCGTACACGGGGAGAACCTTCTTGGAGTTGTTTAAAATAATCACTCATAATAACATTCAAAAGAAAACCATCCCGAACAATACTATTTTCAGGATAAGAACCTTGGGTACCATGTCTTAAACCTAACATAGAGTCGAGAAAGCCTGTAATGGAAGATTTCTCAAAGAAATCTCCGCTGTGATAGTGGAACACCTCATCGAGCAATTCAGGAAATGTGAGAGTAGCTTCCGATGTAACTACCTCCGTAGTATTGTGACGGCTTTGGGCTATCAAATCAACATCCGAGGCTTTCGCATCAGAGGGGGGATTAATGACGCAGGTAAGGGTAGTTAACGCTGCGATGGTGACAAAACGAGAAATTTTTGGGAACATAATTAATTGTTTGCTAAAATCATGTTTGCTCTAATTGTAACGAAAACTAGAATTAAATATCTTTAACATTATGGAAAATAACAGCTTATCTCTCAAACAACAACTATTAGATATGTTTGTAGAGTATGCCTATCAAGAGGGAGATTTTACCCTATCCTCTGGACAAAAAAGCAATTTTTACTTAAATGGCAAACAAGTTACTCTTAGGGCGCAGGGGGCTTTGACGGTGGGTAAATTAATTTATGAAATGCTCTCTGATAAAGTCCAAGCCGTTGCAGGGCTTACCCTGGGGGCTGATCCCATGGTGAGTGCCGTAAGTGTCGTTTCTGCCTATGAAAATAACCCCATTCCAGCCCTAATTATCCGCAAAGAAGCTAAGGGGCATGGTACTAAGGCTTACATTGAAGGGCCTAGTTTAGCCCAAGGGGCGATGGTTACCGTATTAGAAGATGTTGTCACCACGGGTAAATCTGCCATGGTGGCCGTAGAAAGACTAACCGATGCAGGATACAAAGTTGATAAAATTATATCCCTAGTGGATCGTCAAGCGGGCGGGGCTGAGTTTTATCAATCCCAAGGCTTAGAATTTGAAAGTATTTTCACCATTGCCGACATTCAAGCTAGAAACAAAGAAAAATAGATAAAAATTGTTGACAAATTAAACCTTTTTGTCTATGATTGTATATCACGTGAGATTAATAAATTTTCAAGCACTTCAAAGTTACAATCGTTACCCCTAGAGGAATCTAGTCAGCATTCCCGGTCAGGAAAATTAGAAAAAGGATTTTACCAATTACCAATATTTTCCTAAATATTCTTCTTATAGAAGAGTGGCGGTTAGTGCTGTAGTGCTAAAAAAAAAATTAAATTCTCGCCAATGCAAATTATCAAAGAGAGTATAGAGTGAGTTGACAAGAATGAATAAAGTGGGTACACACTTAGTGGTAGACGCTTGGGAAGCACCGGCAGATCTTTTAAACAGTCCTGAAAGAATCCGTCAAGCATTGTTAGATGCCATTAGTGCTGGTAAGGCGACATTGATTGATATGTGTGTACACCAATTTAGTCCCCATGGTGTAACAGCTACCGTTACCCTAGCGGAATCTCATATTGCTATTCATACATGGCCTGAACATGGTTACTTTGCCGCAGATTTATTTTTCTGTGGTGCTGGGCAACCAAAGGAAGCCATGAAGGTGTTACAAGTAGCCCTAGAAGCCAAAAAAGCCACCATGCGAGAAATCGACAGGGGTTTTGAACAACCAATTCATGAACAATTAACTGATGTTATCAGTGAAAATTTTGTTTCTGATTTACAGGCGGTAGGTTAAACTTTTCTTCGTAACATTGTCTAAAAAATCTCTCCTGATAATGTCAAAAAAAATCACTATCTAGCTAATAAATTTTTATGGCATTGACTTCAGGTAAAAACGAGATCTATTACTATGATGATTAGGCGTAAATTTACTTTTTTTAGTTTGGTTTATGCCTAATCTCTCGTTATATCTTTACTTTTAAACATCAAAGAAAATATTGTAATAATCAACACAATTACAATGATTTTCAGTAATTTTTTTTTGAACACTGTAAAAGCATTTAGTCAGAGGATTATAAACTTTTATATAATTATGTTGATATTAGGAATATTTCATCTATAATTTTAATAAATATTACCTAACATCTCAAGAAAATCAGCGTTATGAAAAAATTGTATCCTTCTATTCCTCAATTACTTCCAGCAATTACGGGTTTTGTGGTAGCAGGTATTATTAACGTTACTGGAGGTAATTTTTTACAAACATTTATGGGTTTGATGACAACTGCAATGGGAGGTTACGCTTCTAACGCCCTAATCAATAGTCGTCGGAGTATTGCCGCCCAAGAAAGAAATATATTGAGAGATGAAAATAATAGATTACACAAAGCACTAAAAATCAAAGCTGAGTTAGATTATTTAGAAGAAAAGCAAATATTATTAACTGGGACAATTGATGATTTACAATTAGAAGAAAAAGATTTAGAAAAAAGAATTGCGAGAATAAAAAAAGAAAACTATAATTTAGACGAGTTAGAAAAAAGAGAAGCACAAAGTAAATCTTTAAAGACAGAAATAAATGAACTTAATGGAGAATTAGCAACTATAAAAAAACAAATAGTACAAAGAGAAACTCAAAAAAATCTCTTGGCTAAAATTTCAGCAGATTATGTTGAGAAACAGACTAAGTTAGATGAGTTAAAAAAACAATTAGAGAGTTTAAATCAAAAAGTAGTGGAGTTAGAGATATTTAGAACTACTTATGATGCATTAAAACATGAGTATGAAATTTTAGAAAATCAACAAAAAAATTTATCTTTGGAAATACCTCGTTTACAAGCTGAGAGAGATAGAATCACTACAGAAATTCAAACCATTGAAACAAAAGCTCAACAAGCTGATTTACTCAGAAGAGAGTTAGAGGAATTAGAATCACAATGTCAAATTAAACGAAATAGCTTAACTAGCTTAAAGCGTCAAATGGAATTTCTAGATACGAACAGAGAAACTCTAGAGAATGAGATTCATCTTAAGGAGTTAGAAGGGGAAAGAAAGAGTAGAATTATTGGGAATTTAGAAGACGAAATCAAAAGATTAAAAGAAGATTTACAAGAAATAAAAAATAGTGTTAAATACGCTTTTGAAGCCTTAAATATTCCTGTAACAATAAAAGCTAATACACCAAAACAATATGATAATGAATTGCTATTTTTAACACAATTTAAAACATATTTGAGTGTAAAAGGGTTAACTTTTTCTGATAGGGTTGTTAATGCTTTTCATACTTCCTTAAAGGTGCAGGATATTTCTGCTTTAGTTATTTTGGCTGGGATTAGTGGTACAGGAAAAAGTGAATTGCCCCAAGCCTATGCAGAGTTTATTGGTGCACCTTTGGTAATGTTACCTGTGCAACCTCGTTGGGATTCTCCTCAAGATTTACAAGGGTTTTTTAATTATATTGAGAAAAAATACAAACCTACTGAGTTAATGCGTTATCTTTATCAGCACCAAAGGCAATCAGATTTGCACAATCGCATGGTTTTAGTGTTGTTAGATGAGATGAATTTGGCTAGGGTAGAGTATTATTTTAGTGACTTTTTATCTAAGTTGGAAACTAGAAGAAATAAAGATACTTTCTTAGAAATTGAGGCTGGTAGTTTAAAGTTATCGGAAGAGCAAAAAAGGGTTAAAATTCCTGAACAATTTTTGTTCGTGGGGACGATGAATGAGGATGAAACGACTCAATCTTTGTCTGACAAAGTATTAGATAGGGCAAATGTATTAACTTTTGGGAAACCCCCCCAGTTGAAGTTAAGAGGAATAAGGCAGAATGTTGAGATTCCGAAAGAGTATTTATCTTGGGAAACTTTTAATAGTTGGTGTCAGCAACCCCAAGAGGGTAGTAGCGTTTTGGAGGATGTAAAACACTATGTTAATCAAGTTAATGCCATTATGGAGGCCTTGGGAAGACCTTTTGCCCATCGGGTTTATCAGGCGATCGCATCTTACGTGATAAACTATCCTAATGCCTTACAGGATGAAAGTATTAGAAAAGAAGCTATAGCTGATCAATTTGGACAAAAATTGTTACCTAAATTAAGGGGGTTGATGGTTGAGGATAGCAATGTTAAACCCCATTTAGATAGGTTAAAAAATTTGGTTGACGAATTGGGGGATGAGTCTCTGAAACAGGCGTTTACAGTCGCTTGTAATGGGCAATACGGACAGTTTCAGTGGAAAGGTATGGTTTATCAAGAAAAAGCATAACCTCAAATTTTACATTTTATAAGCTACAAACAAGGGATTTAAGCCCTTTGCCAGTCTTTACCAAAACCTCTTTTTGCATACTTTAAATAGACTATTTTTGGATCAAAATGTTTTATTATTCCAGCATTGCTGATTATTTCAACAAAAAAAGTAATTCTTTTCACTCCGATTTTCCTGTTACTTTAATAAGCAAACATCGTCCTTTATTACAGTTAGTAGATAATGAAGAATTAAAATATGAATATAGTTTTTTAATTAGAAGAGATAAAAGTTTATTTGAAGTCGGATTTCCCTTGGTAAAAGTAACTGATTTTGACACTAATAAAAGATTAGCTCAATTAATTACTATTGAAACAAACCAAGGAGAATTTATTCATTTTTACCTAGAAGATGAGGTGTTAGATGAGACATAGTTAACGAATGATGAAGATTTAGCAAAAAGGTTAGCAGAACAGTTAGGACATAAGTTTGAGCGAACTACAGCAGAAACTATCAGTATTTTTATTGGTTTATTTGATAGCTTAACAAACCATCATCAAAAGAAAAACATCTCTCCATTAAAGATAGAAAATAGTTTAGAAAAGTTAAGCCAAGAAGATGCTCGTTTGCCCCTAGTTTTAGCCCTTAATAAAAGATATGAATTAAGGCATAAATTAGAATTAATTGCTCCTAAGTTACGTTCTCAGCTTAATCGTGTAGCTGAAATGATGCCGTTAAGTCATATTCAAGAAATGGATGCCTATTGTTTGAGAGATTATATTCGTCGTCCTGGCAAAAGTGCGATCGAAAAAGCAGGGGCAAGACAAGAATTGATGGGCATTCAACGCTATCAAAACTTTAATACTCCAGAAAATCGTTTTTTAAAAGGGTTTTGTGACTTACTACATTTGGAATGCCAAGACTACCGCAGTAGTTACCAAGAAGCTAAATCATTCGGGACAGCAATTGAGCGTTTTCGTCAAGAGCCAAGTGTCAAAGCAATTCCCCGTACAGCAGTATTTACAGGAAAACCAAATTATGTTTTACAACAAAATCCCATTTATCGTAGTTTTTATCAAGCCTACCAAGACTATTTACGAAGACGTACGGATAAAGAAAAATTTTGGGGATTTCGTCAATCTTTATTAGTAGATATTATAAAACTTTTATGGATAGAAGCATTATTAACATTAGAAGGAAGTTATATTGATTGTCAAACAAAAATAAATATTTTAGATATTCCCAAAGAAGGTAAGTTTTTAAACAACAAACAAGAATTAAAAATTTATTGTCTTCTAACTAATTCAGCATTCATTTTTAATATTAAAGAAACTAATGATATACAAAAAGGAGATTTTCAAGTAAATATTAGTATTCAAAAAATAACAGCAAGAGAACCAATAATATCTAACTTACAATGGGCAATTTGGATTTTTTGGTATAAGCCAAAAGCCAGAGTATTAGAGACAATACCAGAAAATTTTTCCGATAGTTTTTCTGTTTATTTCTATTTATATCCTTCCCCAGACAAAACAGAAGAAGAGACAGTTAATAATAATATTAATCTGATACAAATACCTCATCCATTAGAAGATAATTTAGAAACAGCAGTCAAGGTAATTAGAGAAAAAATTTGTTATTGGTTAAAAGAATATCAATAGTAAAGTGAGTATTCCCTACAATGGCTAGAACTTAAAGAGATATAACTATTAAATAATATTTATTATTACGCTCTTTATTATTACAAATAATTAAATATTCTAACAATATTGAAAAATCATGAATTTGCCCCTAGATATAATTGATAAAGTAACAAAAACTCCTGTAAGTTTTATTAATACAAGAATCCCATTAAATTTGCCCTGTTATCAAGAGAATTTTCCTTTTCGGACAAAACAAAAAGAAGCCATTGAGTTAGGATTATCTAACTTCCCTTTAGTGATAATTGCTGGAAATCCTGCTAGTGGAAAAACAGAAATAGCAAAAGCAATATTAAACACTGCTATCAAAAATCAAAACTCAACCCTAATCATTTCTTCTCACCAGAGTAGTTTAAATCAATATCAAAATCTTAGCCTAAAGTCATTACAGATAAATAATAAAAGTGAATATTATCAAACAGTAAAAAACTGGCTAAAGTCAAAAATACAAAATCCAGAAATTAACTTTACTCCTACTTATCTTTTACCAGATACTCTTTTAGATAACCTACAAACTAACACTCAAAAGTTATTAGGATTAGTCGCAGAAGGGAATAAAGAAAAACTAAAGGAAGAAATTAAGAAAATATTTCCTCATGTTTCTGATAACAGACGTATTTTATTGATGACAAAAATTGAGAGATTTTCTAACCTATTAAGTCAAAGAGAATATCTCAAACAAAACTATCAAAATATTGGGGAGAAAGATTTAGAAGAATTAACACAGTTAACCATCCATAGCGTTAATTTTCCCCAAACTTGTTTAGTCAATGATATGGAGTTAGTCTCGGAAAAGACTTTTGACATGGTTATTGTGGAAGATAGTCATTTATTAACTCAAACAATCATTGAAAAGATAACTCACTATAGTCAAAAATTAATCTTACTAGGAGAATTAGATAATGACAATTTTTTCCGAAGACTTTTTAATAATCTATCCCCTGCTTATCGTATAGAAATAAAAGAAAATCATCGCTTAACTATCGACTTAGCTAGAAAAAGTTTTCCTTTGTTTTATAATGATTATCCTTACACTCCCACTTCTAATTCTTATCCGTTGAAAAACTCAACTTCAGAAAGCAGTTTCATTTGGCGTGATATTGTTAATCATCAACAAATGATTTTAATCTTAAAGCAATATCTACTACAAAATCAAGAGTATAAAATATTAACCTTCTCAGAAAAAACATTCATTGTTATTCAACAACAATTAGACTCTAGTTTGAATAGACAGATTACAACATCAATAAATGACTGGCATGGAGAAGAAGCAGAAAACTTATTGATTATCCTTGATAAAAATAATAAAGATAAGCCAACCTTAAGAGAATTGAAATTAGCTTTCACAAGGGCAAAATATTCCCTAACAATTTTGGGAGATAAAACTTATTACGAAAATTCAAGTTTAAGGATTCTATTTGAACAAAATACCATAACCATTAAGCGAGATTTAGCTTTAACCTAAATAAACTTTTCTTTAAATTATTAACAATAAGACAAAAATGGAACTATATTGGAAAATTAAGGGCAAATACCAGAAAATCCCAAAAAAGAAAGATAGCGTTAAACGCACTTCATTAAAAACTATTATTAATGATATTCAAGCTATAGCCACGCAACAAAATATCTCTAATTTATCAACTTTTAATCAGTCTTTTGGCTTAAATTTTCTTCCGCCCAACATAGCTAACTATCTCTTAAAAAATAATTTAGATAAGTCAACTATCATAATCGATGACAAAATTAAATTCTCAAGAAAATCTAAAGATACTTTTCAACCCATACAATATGATTATCAATTTATTCCAGAAGAGTCTCAAGAAATTTCTGTTTTACGTTTAGCCTCTAATGATGAGCAAATTCCTGTTAATTTAATTGATATATGTGAAGGATTTTACCAACTTAAATTATCTGAACATGAAACTAACTCCATTATTAACCATAAGAAGCAAAATGCTTTAAATGAAGTTAATTTATTTTTTTTACAACAGCCTCTGACAATTATCAGTAACTTTCTTACTAATTCTAATTTAAACAGTTATTTTATTCCTCTTTTTAATGACTGCATAGCTTTCTTAAGAATAAAAGATTTACCTATCAATTTGCAGGAAGGTATCCAAATTTTAAAAGATAATCCTTTTTCTTCCTCTGATAATTTATTAGTAACTGCTTATCAACAAAAGTATTTAACACTTTCTCCTACAAATTTTATTTTTTCTTCATTAGATAACAACAATATAACTGGTAATAACCAAGTAATAATTAAAAAAGGAAAACATAGAGAATTACTATATAAATTAATTGATGAAGCTGAAAAGTTTTTATTAATTAGTAGTTATCGCCTTGAAGATGAAAATATTATTGATAGGATTGTAAAAAAATCCTCACAGTTACCTTTCGGAATTTGGATTGTAACGGATTTTAATGATAAGGTGCAAGATTTGGTGGATAGCAATATGGAAGAAGAAAGAGAAGATATTTTAGAATATTCTTCCTCCAATGAAAAGAAACAATCATGTTTACATTTATTAGCTAAAGCAGGAATTGGTTTTCGTAGTGGCAATTTTCATCTCAAAACTTATATTAGTGAAAAAATGGCGTACTTTGGTTCATGTAATTTAACGGGAGGTAGTTTAAGTAGGAATATAGAAGCTGGAATATTATTTTCTCATTCATCAGAATATCAATTTTTAGTGAAGTATTTTAGCTATCTTTGGGACAATAAAAGTGAAGCTCAGTTTTTCCCTACTATTAGAGGATTTGAAATACAAAATTTGATTCCTAAAAATGATACTATTAGTTTAGATAAATATTTTTTAAACCCCAGTCAATACGAAGAAGATTTAACTCGTAGTTTGCAACAGTTTAAGCAAAATCCTCAAGGAAAAATTGTTATCTATACTCGCAATTTTCAACCTAATGGGATACAAACTAACTTATTTAAAAAATTGCCTTGCAACATTTATTATTGTAATTTTAATTGTAGTGATTTACCTGCTAAAAAAATTCCTTATCTTCATAGTAAAGTGACGATTGTTGGCAATCAAGTTGCTTATATTAGTAGTCAAGATTTTGTTTTTGGTCATTATAACTTACATGATTTAACCTACAAAATTACTAAGCGAGAAAAGATAGAGAAAATTAAGCAGCAGTTAAAGGAATTATAAAATTCTAAAGAAGTTATGAAAAAATTTATTCTTTTTCTTAATTTATTTGAATCCAAGAAGCAATTTAACTCATTAAATTATTATTAATTAACGGTAAATATTATGAGCAGATTTTTTAACCTTGAATCCTATATCGAATATAGCCAATACACTCAAGTTTTTGGAGAGGAAGATAATATTTCTAATGATAAGCAAAATTTACTTTTAAACTATAAAGATTTGCTATATAGAAATAAAGACGAAGAGTTTTTAGATTTGCCAGTATTACCTTCTTGTTTATCTTCTCAGTTAATACCTATCAATCAGTCAAAATTGTCTAAGCAACAATTGGGATTTTTCATAGAAGATAATAGTGAAGAAGAAATTTTTATTATTCGTCCCGCTAATGCTTTTGGATTAAGTGCTTTACACGCATCTTATCTATTTTCACCTGTTTTTTATTACTGGAATTTTGCTCAACAAATAAATCAATTTTATAGTTTTGATAAACCTTTAATTATTTATAATTTTGATGATTTTACCCCTCCTCAAATTATTCCTCTAACTTTCGAGTCTCATCCTAAAATTAATTATCCCATTCCTATCATTGATACTCGTAATCTTAATGATTATCAAGCCTTAAAGTTATCTTTTAAATATGAAGAAAAGTGCGATCGCATTTTAACAAAAATAGCAGAAAATATTCTCAAACAACTTAAATTAGATGTTAATCTAAAAAATGAGCTTATTAAATATCTCAAAAAAATTAACATATTTAAGATAATAAATAATCAAAAGAATAACAATATTACATCTTTTCTTCTTCTGATTTATTTAGAAGATAAATTCTATCATCATAATTTAAATACAACAGAAATTACAAATATTATTGACCAAGAGTTTCCAATGCGAGAATTAACTAATATCATTAACAAAAATAATGATAAGTATAATTTCTTGGTAATTAGTAGCTATGAATTACGGTCAATTAATCCATCACTATCGACTAAAGCTATTATTGTTAAACCTGACATTTTTTCATTCTTTAAAGAGATTTGGTTAGATGCAAAAAATAATAATTTCCCCCTTTATGGACAGCATTTAGATAGAATTAGTTTCTATGTCAAAGGAAAAGAAAAGAATCAAGATATAGAAATAAATTTGCCAGAAAAAATTTGTTATCAAGGGCAAAAGGAAGAAAAAATTTATGGAGAATATTTTAGTCAAGTTGATAGCGAATATAAAACAGAATTTCAAATCTCAATTCCCTCTGTTTATTTACCTTTTACCATTAATGGAGAATCTTTGATTGACGAGGAAACATCTCAAGAAAAAATGTTTAAAGTTGAAAATCAATATTACGATGAAAAAAAAGATAATAATTTGTTAATAAAAATATGTTTTATTCTTCAACCTGGTAAACCTCCTAAATTAGAAGTTATTGATCAGTATAATCGTATTTTAAATAATTTTTTAGAAATTCCCCCTGAGTTAGATAATTTAGGTTATATTTCTTCAAATAATATCTATAATATTCGACAAGATTTATCTAATGCAGGTAAGGTAAAATTATTAGGCACTTTTTTACAAATTAAACAACAATTAACACAAATAACAGAAGAATTAACCATAATACAACCTCTTATAGTTACACATAATAGAGGTAAAACAATTATAAATCATGCTCAAAATATAAGAAGATTAAGATTAGAAATCAATAGTAGTTTACCGACAATATTAGACTATATATCAACAAATAATTCCCTATATATTTTTGATCAGGTGCTTAATTTATATAGTGAATTAGAAGAAGTAGTAAAAAAAATACTAGATCAATTAAGTCAAACAAATATCAATTGCATAAATCAACCTGAAAGATCACATATAGTTAATTTATACAATGACATTTTGTTAGTGCTAGGTAAAAGTTATCGGTTAACGCAGAGTATGTCTTTAAACTACTTATTTGAGGAAAATCAATTAACAGCAAGAGCGACTCAAATACAAATCAGAAATTATTATACTGTTAATTTCAAGGAATATATAAGAAATATAGCGAGACTAGGTTGTAATTTATCAAGACAAAAAAAGTATTTTAAATTATTTTTGAATAATTCACCTCAGGAAGATAAATATTTTTATCAAACCGAACCTTATTTGTGGGGATATGCTAGGATTTTACTATGGTATATTAATTTTGATAACTCAAGTAAATGGTTAAATTATCAACATCATTTCTTTAGTATTTCTAACCATTGTTTAAGTCTTGATTTGGGAGATAATAAGAGTAAAGATTATTTGCAGAATGCTTTAATCTCACTAATTTATTTATTAACTTTTAGAGAAATAGATTATGATTTCGTATCCATTAATTCTTCTAGTTACAAATTAGCTAAATTATTGATTAATAAACTTAAAAATTATCAGATAAGAGCTAATTTAGTTCGTATAGAGAATAATAATACTAGCTTAAATGAATTATTTGCTAAATTGTTGGATGGTAAAGGTAGTAATAAATCTATTCCTAGAATAACTATCGATTAGAAGTTGTATTGAAAAAAACTATGATGATTGAAAATTTTTAGCCAAAGACAAAACTAATTTAAGTATTTAATGACTAAGTCAATTATTATCTTCTTTTGACAACCTTAGAAAATATTGTAATAATCGATGCCATTGCAATACTTATTAGTTTCAGAAAATTCTCTAGGGTTGCCAACTGTAATAAAATATGCTAATAATGGAATAGGAAGACTAAAAATTACTCCCTAAGCAAAATATATAGTTTTCCTTGGTTCGATAGATTACTCAACAATCAAATCACTTTTATCGTTTTAGTAAAGTATTAGAAATTTTATGCCCCATAAGCAAGTAATTCATCCCATGGTGAAGTTGCAACAAAAAGTCGTATCATTGGTAAATTCCCAGATTATTAAGCCTGATGATAGTATCGGCAAGATTGCACTTTTATTTGGTGATCAATGGTCATTTTTTAGGTCGGAATTAGTTTCTTACGGCTTTTCGATGCAAGACCCTGTGAGTGATATTCTGGTAGTAGAAACTTGGGATGACTAATTTTTTTTCATGGGCAGGGGTAATGAATCTCTCCGAGGAGGGTTTCTTTTTTCGCCCCTGTAACTACGGGTAAGTTGCCCGCAAAGGAGTTGACACGCCAATAAGCTAAGATGGCAAAGGCGATCGCCTCTTTAAACTCTGTGCTAACGTTAAAGTCATCGGTGGTTAAGAGGTTTACGGTGGGTAAATTTGCCTGTAGTCGCTCTTTTAAGTAACTATTACTACTGCCTCCTCCCCCTAAAATTAAATCGTGGGGTAAGTGGGGTAAAAACTTGTCATAGTTGTAAGCAATGGAAGAAGCGGTTAATTCTGTGAGGGTAGCTAAAAAGTCTGCCTCGGATAACTCCAAGGGTTGGGCATCTTTTAAACATTGCTCTAAATATAAATGTCCAAATAATTCTCTCCCCGTAGATTTAGGAGGTTTTTGGCTAAAGAAATCTTGTTTTAACCATGTTTTAACTAAGGGCATACAGGGTTTTCCTTGCCGACTCCATTCCCCATTAAAATCATAGGTTTTTTGATTATTACTAAATTTTTGTACTGCTAAGTCAATTAAAGCATTCCCCGGGCCTGTATCCCAACCCATAATAGATTGTTGCCACTGGGCTTGGTGGGTGGGGGGAAGATAGGTAACATTGCCGATACCCCCAATGTTTTGTAAACAGCGGTGATGTTTGGGGTGGGAAAAAAGACACAAATCAATTTTTGAAACTAGGGGCGCCCCATGCCCTCCCATGGCAATATCCGCTTGACGGAAGTTACTGACGGTTTTTATTTTGGTGAGGTGGGCAATTAAATCTCCCCTGCCTAGTTGCAGACTATAACCAAGGTGATGATGGTGGGCTGGTTGATGGAATACGGTTTGCCCGTGGGAGCCAATTAGTTCTACCTTGACATTTTCTGGGATAACATTAATGGTAGCATCGGCAAAGCAAGAGGCGATCGCACTGTCTAATGTAGCTAACTCCTCCATGGATATACTAGCGCCCTCACACACCGATAAAATTTGAGAACGCAAATCATCAGGATAAGGAAAAGTTTGTCCTGCCAATAAATGCACATCTAAATCCAAACCATCACCCTTGATTTCCACTACCCCCGCATCAATGCCATCGACGGAAGTACCACTCATTAAACCAACAACAATCATCAAAAAAACCTATAACAACTATTCTCAGGTTATTATAGGCTCTTGGAGTAACTTCTGATATTTTTTTATTAAACTCCCCGAGTAGGATTCGAACCTACGACCAATCGGTTAACAGCCGACCGCTCTACCACTGAGCTATCGAGGATTGCTCTTCACAGTTATTTATTATAACTACTGATTAAAAAAAAAGCAAGGGAAAAATAATTTTTTTTGAAAATGCCTTTAAATCCTTCTCAGCCTCAATTTCCATCAATTATCCATGGATTTGCTAAGATTTTGGGAAATATAATCGGCAGTAGATTCCACCAAGGCGATGGCATCTTCATAGGCAATGCGAGTAGGGCCAATAATACCCACACTACCCACGGGGTAACTCCCCTGATAATAGTTAGAAGATATTAAACTACAGTAGTGCATCGATTGGAGGGGGTTTTCTGAGCCGATGGTTATTTTTACCTTGGAAAAAGATTGTTGTTGCTCATCTAAATTAAATACCACAGGAAAAAGTTGCTCCTGCTCTTCCTCTAACAATTGTAAAAGAATTTGTAAATGTTCGATATGGGCAAACTCTGGTTGACGAATCATCTTGGCAATACCCTGGACCATAATGGGGCTATGGCTAGCGATACGATAATTTTCGGTAATTTTTTCCAGAAGTTGATTAATAAAATGGGCATACTGCTTAAACCCTTGTTCTAATTCACTCCAATCTAAATCATCTATGTCAAAGAGCGATCGCCCCTTAAGTTTATGATTAAGAAAGTTAGATAACATCTGTAACTGTTGGTCAACGACCTCCCCTGTATGGCTATCATGATCTAAATTGAAATCGTGATGATCAAATAACACCGACTCAGTTTGGTAATTATCAATCACCATCACCAACATTATTTTCTGTTCTGCAATTCTAAGTAACTGTAAATGATAGATAATATTGCTAGTGGTTTGAGGTAAAGTAACCAAAGCGATACAACCGCTCAAATCCGATAAAACCTGAGTAATTTTTTTGAAAAGAATCTCATAATTATTTTGTATCGAACCAACCTTATTACTTAAACTCTTTGCCAAGGACTTTTTAAGAGGTTTTTGGGAAGGTAAAAGCCTATCTACATAAATACGATAACCAGAGTCAGAAGGAATACGCCCCGCAGAAGTATAAGGTTGATATAAAAAACCAGCCTTTTCCAACTTGCCCATGACATTACGGACAGTGGCAGAACTTACACTGAAATCATATTCTTGAATTAAAGTTTTTGAGCCAACAGGTTCGGCAGTGGCGATATAATGTTTAACGGTTGCCTGTAATATTCTTTGATGGCGTTCACTAAGGTTAACTTGAACAGTCATCTTGTAAACATTGATTTATGGTGAACAAAACTAATTTTAAGAAAATATTCATATTCTGTTAGTATAGCGTTTCTACTTTCTTTTTAGATCAAGCAATTGTCCATGGTTTGTGTCAGTTTGTTTTATAATGAGGTCAGCCGTGACCTACGGTAAGTAATTTTATTTATTATTTAAAATTTAGTGATGGAAAATCTGTTAAGTATTGAAAATATTGACCTAGAAACTATTATCACGGCGGCTTTATATCTTAGTCTCAGTGGTTTATACTTGTTGATTCTTCCTGCTGGAGTCTATTTTTATTTAAATAAACGTTGGTATGTGGCTAGTTCTTTTGAAAGGGCATTTATGTATTTTTTAGTGTTCTTTTCTTTTCCAGGAATGCTCTTATTTAGTCCTTTCCTCAATTTTCGTCCCCGTCCTCGGGAGTTAAATTAATCACAATTTTTTATTACCATGAGAAGAATTGACGCTATTTTAGTCGCCTTCGGAGTATTTTTGGCTGGGGGCGTGATTTACTTTGTATTCCAAGTATTGGGTTTGGATGCTGCCGATGCTGGTATCTGGAGTCAGGTGGTATTGGTGTTGGGTTTAATTGGTTGGGTATCTACCTATGTTATTCGGGTATTCACCAATGATAT
Source organism: Cyanobacterium sp. (assembly GCF_054166785.1). Classification (NCBI taxonomy): domain Bacteria; kingdom Bacillati; phylum Cyanobacteriota; class Cyanophyceae; order Chroococcales; family Geminocystaceae; genus Cyanobacterium; species Cyanobacterium sp. Next base: position 60,843 of record NZ_JBSZCP010000057.1, on the reverse strand, counting down.
GACCTATCATAAGCAGGTGAAGGATTATGATGATGCTTTTTTTGCGAAACAGTTGGAAAAATTATCCCCCGAAGAGGTTGAGAAGTTGATGGGTGATAAGCAATAAATCTCTAAAGGCAACTCAGGTTAATGTATGATTTTAATGCTAAGAAAATTTTTATATTAATAGTTTAAATGAGTTCTGTTTCTCAATGTTTTGCTGACCTCAAACAAAGGGGTGAATGTGCCTTAATTCCTTTTATTACGGCGGGGGATCCTGATTTGGCTACCACGGAAAGGGCGATCGCCCTTTTGGCGGAAAATGGTGCTGATATGATCGAGTTAGGAGTACCTTATTCAGATCCTTTGGCGGATGGCCCTGTGATTCAAGCGGCGGCTACCCGTGCATTACAAAAGGGGGTTAATCTTGATCAGGTTTTAGATTTAGTAAAAAGGGTGGTAACGAAGGTATCTACTCCCATCATTTTATTTACCTATTACAATCCCATTTTTTATCGTGGTGCCGAACAGTTTTTGAGTCAAATTGCTGAGGCTGGGGTTAAGGGTTTGGTGGTACCTGATTTACCCCTTGAGGAGGCGGAAAATTTCTTACAACTAGCGGAGGCTAATGGGGTTGAGGTTACTTTGTTGGTTGCCCCCACAAGCCCCATGGAAAGGATAAAGGCGATCGCCCTTAAATCCCAAGGATTTATCTATCTAGTTAGTGTGACGGGGGTTACGGGTATGAGAAATGAAATCCAAACGAGGGTAAAGGATTTGATTGCCCAGTTGAATAGCGCCACCGATAAGCCCATTGGGGTCGGTTTTGGTATTTCTGAACCGAGTCAAGCCACCCAAATCAGGGAATGGGGTGCTGATGGGGTAATTGTGGGTAGTGCTTTTGTGAAACGATTGGCAAATCAAGACCCTGAAGATGGTTTAAGGGCGATTGGCGAATTTTGTGCCGAGTTAAAACAAGCTATCAAATAACCCCGTAGGGTGGGCATTGCCCACCACACAATAACTTTTTTCCATAAAGAATTTAATCTCCGAAACCGACACCTAATTTTAATCAAATTGACAACTACAATCCAAAGCTCTGTTTAATAACCTAATGTAATCATTATTTTCGATAACATAAGAGCCAAATCGAGCAAGATGGGGATTCTGCATTTGGGCATCAAACAACACAAAATGACGATTTCGTAAATGCTCCACTAATTTCACCATGGCTACCTTAGAAGCATCGGGAATATTAAAAAACATCGATTCCCCAATAAAAGCCCCTTTAATAACGATACCTAAAATACCTCCCGCTAGTTTATCCCCTTGCCAAGTCTCAAAGCTGTAAGCCCATCCCGCTTGATGGAGTTTAAGATATATTTTCATTAGATCATCAGAAATCCAAGTGGTTTCCCGATCCGCACATCCTAAACATACCCCCATAAAATCTTTGTTTATGGCTACAGAAAATTTATTTTGATTTAAAACTCGTCGCAAAGACTTTGGATAGCGAAAACGTTCATCTAAGGGGATTAGGGTGCGCTCGTTGCTAGAATACCAACCCAAGTTATCGTAATCATCAGCCATTAAAAAATTACCATGGGCATATCCTTGAATAATGGAGGCAATATCTATCATAAGGATGGAAAATCTTTATATAATCGTTATTAAGAGAACGCATATAGTAATATTTAATCATGTCTCAACCCATTCCTCCCATTGTTTTACCCCCCCTTGAAAATGTAGAGCTAGAAGCCAATTGGTTACGGCATAATCTTCACCAGTGGTTAAATGAGGAATTTTTGCCCGAAGCTATTAATGAAACTATTGCTTATCGAGCTTCCCAAATTTTTATTCGTCATCGTCTTGAGGGGGAAAATGATTTAGGCTCTTTGGTAATTGCCATTGTTACTGAGATGCAGTCTTTTGATTTTCAGAAAAGTTTTTATAGTGAATTTGCGATCGCCAATGCGGTCAGTGATTTAATTCTCAGAAGTTTAGGTATTGATACTTGTTGCGGAAATAATTAATTTGGGGATGATGTTGAGTAGAGGAGAGGGCTAATGTACAGTGCCATATTATGGTGAATCCCCTTATCATGGCATTGAATGGCAATATAAGTCTAGTTGGAGGTGCGCGCTGCACAGCAGATCCCGAAGGTATCGCTATGATTTAAAGCTATTGTCTAAATGTCCGAGTTGTGGAGCTAGGTTTAAAATTCCTTCTCTCTGGGAGTTTGGTAAGTGCGATCGGTGTGGGCTGGATTTTTCGGCTATGAGAAGATAAGTTAATGTCATGCTGACGATAGAAAGTATCTGGGAGATTCTTCGTTTCACTCAGAATGACAAAAAGGGGGAAAATGAATGACAAGGCGGTTAAGTGGTTTTGCGTTTGCTTGTCTTTTTCCCTTTCTTTGATTTTTCGGTTAAGGCTTTTTCTTCTCTAATCCTCTCTAATAATATCTCTGCTGGTTCATCGTTGGGATCTTGCGGTACTAATTCCCCTCGAAAGGCTTTGGCTAAGATTGATTGAGTTAGTTTATCGGTGTAGGTTTTGGCTTTTAAGTATCTTTGTTCGATTAGGTCACATTTTCTGAATAATGCTTCTACTCTTTTCACGATCTCTTTTTGTTCTTCAAGAGGTGGAATCGTTATTGTATATTTTTTAACATCTCCTACATTCAAATGCGGTGAAGCAGTACCAGTAATTAAATTTCTAACTTGAGAAAGCACTATTTCTGAATTTAAAAGAATTGTCATATATCTATCATCAAACAATTCAGAAGAACAACGAATCAGCATCATTCTTTGACCTAAACATATTTCAGTATCTTTTGGTATCTGACAAGCAATTCCTAGTATTCCACCTTCTCTACTATAAAGTATGTCTCCTTCTTGAGGTTTAAGTCTTGAAATTCTATCAAGATAAGTTTCATAACTAACATATTTAACATCTTCTAAATTTAACTTAAAAGGTAGAAAATTAGTTGTCCTAACGCAGATTAAACCATTATTAGACCATTTAGGGGTACTATGAGGACAATCTACAATATTAACGGCAACAGACTCTAATGTTGTTATTTTCCAAGTATCGACATCATAATCTACTATTTCACTTGATTTAGGGGATGGAGGTTTTCTTCTTCCTTCTGCCTTTGCTTTGGCACATTCTTCCTCATAGCTTTTTATTCTCTCCTCTTGAATACGTTTTAATAACTCCTCAGCAGGTTCAATGTCTGGATGTGATTTTCTCCAATCAGCAGTTAAACGCCCTGAACAAGCGGAAGCTAGGATGGATTGACGGAATCTTTTGAGGATGCTTGGTATTCTGGAAAGGCGATCGCAACTATCATTCACCTTTGCTAACAACTTCTCTAATTTCGCTACTATTCGTTTTTGTTCATTTAAAGGGGCGATCGGAACACTAAATTCCGTTATATTACCTAACCTAATATAATTGGTTGCTGATCCATATTGTTTATCTATCAAGCTATTTTTCCAGTTAGCCAGAAAGTAGAAATATAAATACTTTCCATTGATGAAAAAATTTGTTAAAGCATAAGTTCTCTGATAAAGATCAAATTTACCATTGTAGTAAAGCACTAAACCTACATTTGCTCCATTACCCGGTAACAAAATCGATTCTCCATCAAATATATAATCATCACTCCTTAATGGTTCAGATGCACAAGTAAAAAAATAGTATTTTCCATTGGGATTTCCCTGATTAACGTCTTTTTTCCCTGTTTGAATGTGACATAATTCTTTGATAATCAGAGGATGTTAAATGTTCACAAATAAATACACCTTTTTCCAAAGCCCATAAAAATTCATTTTGTACTTTAATTGCAGGTGCAAGTAACCACATTACCTCAGTGACACAAGCAACGCTAGTAAGTAAATGACTACGACACTCCGAAAAAAAATTGATAACTTGATCATGGTATTGATCATTAAGGTTATAAAAAGCAACTAATATTCCCGTATCTATTAATATTTGTGGATAATATTTATTGCACATATTTTTGTTTAAGTTTATCGGCTATTATTCGTTTACGAATATCACGATCTGACAAATTTTCTTCTCCATTTAATAAATGTTTTGGTATTCCATCAAGACGCTCTAAAATGGTTTCCGATGATGTCAATTGTGACCAATAATTGCGTAATAGACGTTTAATTAATTCATCGCTATTAGTATTTTCTTTACTGATAATATCAACTAAATATTTTTCTGATTCTTGATCCAAATTAATATTTAACATAGTTTTTTACTTTATCTAAGAGTTTTTATATCATTCCGAGTCTTTATGATTGTCATTGTAAGTTAAATAAATAATCTCGGAAAGATGCTTCTTTCCGTCACCATGACATAGGTTTTTCTGTCATTCCGAGTGAAACGAGGAATCTTCGAGAGATGCTTCCTATCGTCAGCATGACATTAACTTATCTTCCCTCTGCCTTCTGCCTTCGCACTTCCGCCCTCAATCAACTCTAAAACCTCCCTAAGACTGTCAACCACTGCCTCTAACTCCGTAATCGCCTCACTAGCCAAAAAATCAGGCTCAGGTAAATCGTCCGCATCCTCCAAACTTTCATCCTTAAGCCAAGTAATATCGAGCTTATAATCCCTAGCCTTAATCTCATCCAGAGAAAAGCATCTAAACCGCCCCTCAATGCCTAAATCCGTCCGTTTTGCCCTACCGTTGGGATCATCTCCATAACATTGCTCAAATTCTTCAAAATATGCCTTAGTTAAGGGGCGTTCCTTTTTCGTTACCGTTGGTACATTTGAACGAGCATCGAATATCCAGACATTCTCGGTGGGTAAACCCTTCTGTAAAAAAATGACATTCGCCTTAACCCCTTGAGAATAGGGCGTAAAAGTACCCCTGGGCAGTCTTAACACCGTATGAATATTACAATCCTCCATCAAAATCTTAAACACCTCCCCAGCCTTATCTTCAAATAAACAGTTATCAGGAAGAACAATCGCAGCTCTACCACCTCGTTTTAAGATGGTGAGGATATGTTGAATAAAATTAAGTTGTTTGTTACTGGTTTCAATAGTAAAATCATCTCGGATTGGTAACTGATTCGCTCCCTTAGTACCAAAAGGGGGGTTAGATAAAATACAGTCGAAGCGGTCGCCACTATCAGGCTCATAGATAGCATCCCCCAGATAGATAGTCGGCTCTAATCCTTGTAAAAAAAGATTCATCAAAGCCAGACGGCGAGGACGAGGTACTAAATCTTGTCCGTAATAGGTTTGATTTTTAATACGTTTAATCTCTTTCCTGTCAAATACTCCCCCCGTTTCATCTAATAACCATTGATAAGCAGAAACCAAGAAACCACCAGTACCACAGGCAGGATCGCAAACCTTGAAGTCTTTGCTCTCTCTAGGATCGGGCTTCATAAGACGGACAATAGACTGAATCAAAACCCTAGGGGTAAAATACTGCCCAGCGCCCTTCTTACCTTCACTTGCCGCTTTTTCTAGCAATCCCTCGAAGGCTTCCGCTTTTACATCCACCCCTAAACTTGTCCATTCAATCTCATCAATAATATTAATTACTTTTTTTAAATTGACAGGATTATTAAAACGAGGCATGGCTTGGTTAAAGATGTCACCCAACAAACCCGACTGTTTTTGTAGGGTACGAAGTAGATTGAGATAATGTTCCGTTAATTCCTCTCCTGACTTGGATTTAAGAGTTTGCCAATCACAATCGGGGGGAACGTCAATGGCTTTTTCATCTGCCATTTTGAGGAATAACAGATAGGTTAACTGTTCGATATAATCACCATAATCAATTCCATCATGTCGCAGGGTATTGCATAAACCCCATAATTTGCTTACTACGTCCATAAATTTCTGGTGTTAAATAATAAATTGTTTGTTTTGATAAGGTAGAGGTACGAAGTACGAGGGCAGAAGGTTGGTGGAAAAGCAGAAGTACGAAGTACGAGGGCAGAAGTTTTTGCGGAAAGTTGGAAGTGCGAAGTACGAGGGCAGAAGTTTTGATGCAAATACGTTAATAATTTAACATCTGCTTTCTGCCTTCTTATCTCCTGCCTTCTTTCGTCTTGATTTTGTTAATCGCAGATACTAATATACTCTGCATTTCTTCAACTTCTTGTAGTGTTTCTCCCATTAATGAACTATCACTTAAATTGACCTGTTTGGCTATTATTAACTGTGTATCAAGTTCTCTTAAAGAACCTAAAGCAATATGTAAAAATTGTATATATTCTGATTTATATTGTCTCCCATAACCTTCAGCGATATTAGAAGCAACGGAAACAGAACTACGCCTTATTTGACTTGTTAAACCATATAATTCAGACTTAGGAAACGTTTGAGTGAGTTGATAACACTTCACGGATAAATTAACCGCCCTTTGCCAAATAAACTGACTCTTATAACTCATTTCACCTTACCTCCTTTTCAATTTGTTTTAACTTTATAATATTTACCCATACTTATACCCTTTTGAACTTCTGCCTTCTGCCTTCGCACTTCTGCCTTTTTCCTCAAGCCGCGATCGCACTGTTTAAATCACGGATAAGATTATTAAAATCAGTACCAAAAACTTTTTTAGCCTTTCCTTTTCCCCCATGCAATTCAAAGACAGGGGCATATTCAAAATCATCTAAATTGATACTTAGATTTTGGATCAGATGCTGTTTTATATAACCTAACCACTGCAATTGTTCATCTGTAAATTGTTTACCATCAGTCACAAAGGCGATCGCCCTTTCCACCCTTTCCTCAGCAGTAAAAACAGGATAAGAATGATCAAACGCAGAACGAATCAAAGAAATTAGATCCGCTAAAGCCTTTTGATGGACTAACTTATAAGCCCTTTGTAAATTTTCCTCTGTAAAGCGATTTTCCTTTAATTTACTTCTCAACTCCTCTAGGGCATTCACTCCCCAATCTTGGGGGCGTTGACGCAGGATTTGTAAGGCTTCAATCTGATCACTATTTTCCTCCACAAAGCGATAAAAACCATCTAAATAACTCTCAGGAGGTTGCCCTTGTATTACGATTTCCGAACTAACGGTATCCTCTACCTCCTCTGCAACTAAAAAAGTAGCCCGACGACGGGGATAGTTTTCCAGAAAGTCGATAAATTCTTGATCCTGTAAAAGGGCGATCGCCTCTTCTGGTTTTTCCTCAAATAAGTCTTGAAAAGTTCTAGCTAAACCTTTATAACTAGCACCAGATAAGTATAAGTCCGATTGTTCCTTCCCTTCGAGGGTAATACTACGATCAATTCTATGTAACCGTCGATTTAATAAATCTAAGTGACGTTCTCGATCAACATCATAAATAATATTACCCACTACCTGAGAAAAAGGCATACTCTGTTGACGGGGAGGCACAAAGCGAAAATCAGTAGAGTCCGCAAAGTATTCCACCAAAGAGCCATTAAAGCAGTCAAACACCTTAAAATGAGTCTTATTGATGTCTTGACATAGTCTTGTCCCCCGTCCCAACATTTGTACCCAGAGAATACGAGATTTTACAAATCGCATAAATACCACAAATTCAATGGCAGGTATATCAATCCCCGTAGTTAACAAATCTACGGTAACGGCGATGGCAGGGTTAGGACGATTACGAAACTCTCTGATTTTTTGTAAAGGGCGATCGACTTTCCCTGTAATTTTCTGGACAAAGTCATCTCCTCGGTTAAATACTTCTTTACAAATAGTCACCACATGATTAGCGTGGGAAGTATGATCCAAATCATTACAGGCAAAGATTAGGATTTTAGGAAAACGCCCTGTTTCCTCTTCATGGTTCAAGGCATATTTACCAATTTCTTGAATAATTTTACGGGTGCGATCGGGTACTGTTATTTTACGTTCTATATCAGTAGCATTAAATTCCCGTTCGTCTTCTAAATGATCATACAATTTTTCTCCTGTTTTGCGATCAATTCTAGCTACCATTTCCCCTTGTCTGAGAAAAGTACCATTAATAGTTACGTCCGAGTTAATATTAACCTGCTCATAGTCCACTAAATAACCATCTGCGATCGCCTGTTCAGTGCTATAACGAAAGACAACATCTCGGAAAAGATTAAGGGTATGAATAGCAGGAGTGGCAGTTAAACCAATCTTAATGGCATCAAAATGATCCAAAACCTTTCGCCAAGAACCATTTTCAGTGGCAGTATAGCCTCGATGACATTCATCAGAGATGATTAAATCAAAGGCATGGATAGGAATAGGTAAAGTTTCTGCCCCATCTTCAAATTCATAATCTCCATTATCATCTGTCATTCCCAGTTTATTGAGGAATCCCTCAGATTCTTCACTATCGTTCAAAATGACACTATCATTCTCATTTGTCATTCCGAGCTTGTCGAGGAATCTCCCAGAGTTTTGAGTATCCCCCACAGTGACATTGTTTTTCTTCCCAAACAAATTACCATCCATCCTTTGAATGGTGGAAACATACACAAAAGTATGAATTTCTGAAGGTTCAGTTAAGTATTTATTAGGTAATACTTTAGAGTTAAACTTATCTTCTTCCCCGTACTCTTCTTGTTTGAATTGTTGACTATATACCTCATATTCTTGATCAAACTTCTTACCATTGGGAGTAGAAAAGGAAGCAAATGCCCTGACTGCTTGTGCAGCTAATGCTCTGCGGTCAACTAAAAATAATACTCGCTTTACCCTTTTAGAAGCCAAAAGGCGATAAATAGAAGAAACAATAGTAAAAGTTTTACCAGTACCCGTTGCCATCGCCACTAATAATTCTCGTTTACCTTGTTCTATGGCGTTTTCAATAGATGCGATCGCCTCTACTTGGTATGACCTTAAATATTCGTTTTGTTCGATAGGGTTATTTCTTAACCAATCATCAGCAATGTTGTCGCTACGATTCAATAACTCCAGTAACCCTGAAGGAGTATGAAAAGAAGATACAGGACGAGTCAAGTTTTGCTCTTTTCTAATATCAAGAAAATAAATCGATTCCCCATTAGTTGAATAGAGAAAGGGAATCCTATACCCTCGCCAGTCACCAACACCATCAAAAGCCCCCCTTGAATAGCGTTTTGCTTGTTCCATGGCCGACAAAGGATCGCTGGATACTTTTTTGGCTTCAATGGCTCCTACTAACAACCCATTTACCACCAAAACATAATCTGCCCTACCTGTTGCTAATGGATATTCTTCCACCCAATAGCCATTTAATTGACTAATTTCTAAATTATCATCATACTTACACCCTTTCCACCCCAATCCTCGTAAAAGATTATCAATGCGTGATTCTCTGGTTTTTTGTTCAGACTCTTCAATTCCTTTACCATTGCTATCTCGTGAATCCTTCTGCATTTTTAACCCCTTTAACTTTTGCTCCAACTCGTCATAAATTTTATCTAGTAATAAAGGAATAAAAGTATGCCCCCACTTGAGACTTTCCTTAATACTTTCAACCTCAAACTCCACAATCTTTATGCTGTCATTTTCTGAGTCGAGAATAATCAAATAGCGACCATCAATTTTCCCATCATCAGAAAAATCCACATTCTTCTCTTGTAAAAAAGTCAATACATTACAAGCCTTTTGATAATCTAAGCCCGTATTGAGAAGTTTGATCATTATGATGACAGCCACAATATCGACCTTTTCATAAAGAACACTTTTTCCCTTCCCCGGAGCATTTAGTACAGGAATAATAACATTTTGTTCACGCCAATACTGTAACTGTCTCAGGCTACATCCTGTTATCTTTGATACCTGCTTACTCGTTAAATACGGCAATGTTTTTTATGGTTGTGCGTTAAGTGAGATTATCATAATCATTTTAAATCATCTTGATCCATCAAGAAACGCTGATATAACACATTGAGCGTTTATAGATTGCATATAAAAACATTCATGTGTTAATATATAAACAGTTCTAAAATAAAAAAAAACTCTGAGGAGAAATATCAAAATCCTTATAACTTCTTGCTAATTCCTTTATCTTTATGACTGTAATCACTATTCATTGCCGACTAATTGCTCCTGAGTCCCATCGTCGCCAAGTTTGGGACTTAATGGCATTGAAAAATACTCCTATGATTAATGAGATTCTGAAACAATTATATGAAAATGAAGAAATAGAAAACTGGCATAAAAAAGGCAACTTACCAAAAGGCTTAGTAAGAAATATCTGTCAAGAATTAAAAAGTCAACTACCTTTCAACAATCAACCCGCTCGTTTCTATCAAAGCCTTATTAGCTTGATTGAGTATATGTACAAATCTTACCTAGCCATCCAAAAAAAACTAAGGTTTCGATTACAGAGAATAAGTATTTCCCTCTAGGTTCTCAGGGGCATTCTCAAAATAATCTACTTCGTAGTCCTCCTCTTTGAACAAAGAATCCAATACGATATAATCATGTAAGGATAGATTGAAAGGCGCACTTCGTTCGGGATGATGTTAAACATCGCAACTAATTATATTAATAGAATGAATATTGATTTCCAGAAGAAAGACGACAATAATTTGTCACTGGCAGTTCAACGACAAGAATTAGTCATCACGACACCTAATGTGGCATCACGACAAGAATCTGTCACCGATGACAAATAATTTGGCACTGTACACTAACATATCGGGATGACAGGATTTGAACCTGCGGCCCCTTCGTCCCGAACGAAGTGCGCTACCAAGCTGCGCCACATCCCGCTAACAATACAATATAATAACATTTTTCGCCATCCTTGGCTAGGAGTCTTGGTCTTCTGGCAGGGATGGATAATTTTTCCATGTTTTTAGTCCTATTTTTAATCCTGTCCACAAACTTCGGCTTTTTACTTGTACATTTTTAGCTTGTTTTTTTGCTTGGGTAAGATTATTATCTATTTGCTTTGTGACGGATGAAACACTTTTTACCCCTTGTTTTACTTCCCCTGCTAATTCTGTGATTTCGTAGTTGGTAGCTTTAAGGGATTCGAGGGTATCGGGAAATTCTTTGTTGATGGTATCTAGCAGTTTTTCAGCACTACGGGCGGTATTACTTAATTGTTGAGCGAGGGGAATAAGGGCAACCAAAACGCCACAGAGGCTAATGGCAACGAGGGCAAAGGATAATCCTAACCAGATGATGGGATTACTCATAGGCATTTATTTTTGTTCTTCTTTTTCTTCTTGATTGGTCTTTTCTTCACTGGCTTCAATGCCAGCGGCGATCGCCACTTTTAACCGAGTAAGAGTATTTTCCCAACCATCAAGGGCCGAGGCTGATAGACGACTACTATTAATTTTGAGGGTAGAAGATAAATCCTCCGCCATTTCAGGCAGGGCTTGGGCGGTTTTTTTCAAGATTTGACGATTTTCCTTCCCACTTCTAGGAGCTAAAAAGATAGAGGCGATCGCACCTATACTTCCCCCTAACAATAAACCACCAATAAAAGCCGTTTTATTTTTCTCTTCGCTCATTATCTAAATTAATCAACTAATCATTAACCTCTCTATTAGTTTAACGGAGATTGTGAAAGGTGAATATAATGCACAAAAAAGGAGCGAAAATAATTCGCCCCTCTTGCCTCAAACCATAGGGAGATTATACAGCTACAGTTTTCTTGGTGGTAGCACTTAACTCACCCTTAGCATACTTAGCAGCAAAATCATCTAAGCTAACTTGCTTGATTTTACTAGCATTACCAGCAGTCCAGAACTGCTCATAACGATCCAAACAAACTTGTTTCATGTACTTCATAGAAGGTTTCAAGAAGTGACGAGGATCGAAGTTAGAAGGATCTTTGGCGGCAGCTTCACGGATAGCCGCAGTAATAGCTAAACGGTTGTCAGTGTCAATATTTACCTTACGAACACCACTCTTAATACCTTTTTGGATTTCCTCTACAGGTACACCATAGGTTTCAGGAATTTTACCACCGTATTCATTGATCATATCTAACCACTCTTGGGGTACAGAAGAAGAACCGTGCATTACTAAGTGGGTATTAGGTAACTTAGCGTGGATTTCTTCGATACGGCTGATGGCAAGGATTTCACCAGTGGGCTTACGGGTAAATTTGTAAGCACCGTGGCTAGTACCGATCGCAACGGCTAAAGCATCTACTTGGGTACGCTCTACGAATTCTACTGCTTCTTCAGGATCGGTTAACAGTTGAGAATGGTCTAATTTTCCTTCAAAACCGTGACCATCTTCCGCTTCACCCATACCAGTTTCGAGAGAACCTAAACAGCCCAATTCTCCTTCCACACTAGCACCCACCGAGTGAGCTACCTTAACAACTTCTGCGGTTACATTTACGTTATACTCGAAAGTTGCGGGGGTTTTAGCATCTTCTTGTAAAGAACCATCCATCATTACACTGGTAAAACCATTACGGATTGCAGAATAACAGGTTGCAGGGCTGTTACCATGGTCTTGGTGCATTGCCACGGGGATATGAGGATAGGTTTCTACTGCCGCTAAAATGAGGTGACGAAGGAAGTTTTCTCCTGCATAGGTACGAGCGCCACGGGAAGCCTGTAAAATAACAGGACTATCAGCTTCATTAGCTGCTTCCATGATAGAAAGAATCTGCTCAAGGTTATTTACGTTAAACGCAGGGATACCATAACCATTTTCTGCTGCATGGTCAAGCAGAAGTCTCATAGGAACTAAAGCCATAAATTGCCTCCGTTAAATTTTTTTTATAGTAATTTAAGATTTTCTATGTTAAGGATCTTAACTCATTATGGTTGGATCTTCAGATATTTTTCAGATTTTTCTCTTATCTTTTGTGTAATGTCTCGGTTATTTCTTTCAGCTTCAAAGGGACTACTTTTTATTCTTCTTTGGTGGCAAAACTCCAAATTTTCCAAGCCCCTAAACAAAGGGTACTGTTACCGATAACGGTAGTTAAGGCCTGAATAGTGACTAACCATTCTAAACTAGGGAGATTATCATAAAAATGCCAAGTACAAGCACACATAGCACTAATCAATGCTGGTAACATTCCCCATGCTAACCAACGCCAACTATCTTCTCCTGTTACTTCTGCGTAACGCCAGATAAACCAAATGGCAACAATCCATTCGATGACGCTAGACACATGGACTATCCAAGTAGGAATTGATAATGCGTGCATAATTTCGGTTTCAAAATAACTACTCATGGCTGATTATTTTTATCTTAGCTCTTGTCTTACTTTTTCCCCATCTCTTTTGATAATGTAAGCGGGTATTCCTACCACCACACAGTTGGGGGGTACATTTTTGGTAACTACGGCATTGGCACCGACTACTACGTTATCACCGATTTCGATATTTCCCAATACTTTTGCGCCTGCGGTAATTCTGACATTGTTACCAATTTTTGGTCTTCCTGTTTTATCTTTATAACCGATGGTTACTTGTTGGTTTATCCAGCAATTTTCGCCGATGTCTGCCATGATGATGGTACTAAATCCATGCTGAATGAATAAGCCGCCGCCAATATTACAGGATTCATCGAGGAAAAAATAACCGCAGGGGCGATAGATTATCTTTAAAAGATACATGACTATCTTGGGGATAAAGTTCCCTTTTGATAGGCGAAAATAGTATAGGTTACGATATTCGGGGGCTTGTTGTAATAGTTTAATCAGTTGAGTGGTTTGGCTATATTTTTCTATGGATAAGCATTCTACCCATTTATTTATGTCTTTATTTATTACTATTTTTTCCGTGGTTAAATAGTAGGGAATTATTAGTGGAGAAAAGATAATAATTTTAAGATATAGCCATATTTTTTTGATGATTTTTTTCATCTATTTAATATTAAAAGTAGTGATGAGCTAATATTATTAGTCCCCCCTAAGCCCTTTAAGAAGGGGGAATTATCCCCTTGGTATTTTTTTCAGAGTCGGGTTTATATTCCTCGATAGAGAGGGATTAAGCTGAGGTAGTCCTATGGGTTATAGTTTACGATTAGCTGACTGGGGAAAGTGCGATCGCCCTTAAAACTTACTCCCCGATTATTAGTCTCTAAATGACGTAAAATTTTATAAATAGCCTCTATTTCTTGGGGATCAATTTTACTGGCAATATCAGTAATTGTTAGGGAATTATTGGCATTTTTTAATACTTCTAAAACTTTCTTTTGTAAATCTAAGATGGAAGCCGCTGCCTTTTTACCTGCCTCAACCCCGGGTTGATGGTAAGCATTAACATTGATAAGATAAGCGTAAATGCTAACAGCCCTTTCATAGAGTGCAATTAAAGCACCGACAATTTTGGGGGTAACTTCATTCACCGTTACCGTAACCGAATCCCTACCATTATCATAGAGGGCTTTTCTTGTACCTTGCAATAAACCAGATAGATAATCCCCGCTAGTGGTATTACTTTCCACCTCGAAAGAATTGTCCTCTCTATCCTTCAAGACTTCAATAAAAGTCGCAAAGAAATTGGCAACCCCTTCCCTCAACTGTTGCACATAGGCGTGTTGATCCGTTGAACCTTTGTTACCATATACCGCAATACCCTGATAAACCTTATTACCATCCAAGTCTTCTTCTTTACCCAAAGACTCCATTACTAACTGTTGTAAGTAGCGACTGAACAGCAATAAACTATCTTTATAGGGTAAAATTACCATGTCTTTTTCCCCTTTACCATTTCCTGCATAGTACCAACTAAGGGCAAGGAGGGCGGCAGGATTTTTCTTGACATCAGAGATACGGGTAGCTATGTCCATTTCCTTGGCACCGTCTAGCATGGCTTGAATATCTATGCCTTCAAGGGCAGCAGGTAATAATCCTACGGCGGATAATTCTGAGGTACGCCCCCCCACCCAGTCAAACATGGCGAAACAGTCTAGCCATTTTTCCTCCTGAACAACTTTGTATAGTTTACTGCTATCATCCATCATGGTAATGGCTACGGCATAGTCAGGGAAATTTAAGCCCTTATTTTCATAGGCTTTTTTGGCTTCTAGCATTCCGTTACGGGTTTCGGGGGTGCCTCCTGATTTACTAATTACTAACACAAGGGTAGTTTTTAGCTTGTCTCCGATTTGGGCTAAGGTGCGATCGATTCCCGCAGGATCTGTGTTATCAATAAAGTGAATCTTTAGAGGGGGGTTAGTATCTGTAAGGGCAGAAGATACAAATTGAGGGCCTAAAGCTGAACCTCCAATACCGATAGATAGTAAATCCGTAAATTTTTCTCCGTCAGGAGTGGTAATCTTGCCTGAGTGAATGTCTGTGGTAAATGCTTTTATTTTTGCTAGACTATCGTTAATTTCTTTTTTGATTTCTTGATTAGGGGCTATATCTGCATTGCGTAACCAATAATGCCCCACCATTCTTTTCTCGTCAGGATTGGCGATCGCACCTTGTTCTAATTTTTGTACCGCATCAAAAGCATCAACAAATTTGGGTTGCAGACTATCATAAAAATTATCATCAAAACCCATGCGACTTATATCAACATAAAGCCCTAAACCTTCGTGATAATAAAGCCAATCTTGATAACGTTGCCACAATTGTAAATTATCCATACATCTTTTATTTAATCTGATTCTGTCCTTATTATGATCGACAATCCCTAAAAAACAACCTCATTTTTATCTAAAGTTGTCTATTCCCCTTCAATATATTTCATTCATAAATAACTGAATCAACCTTCAGAGGAGTAACACCTAATTAAACTTTGCCTTTGCCCGTTGATAAACGTCCACCGTAATAGTCGTCTCACCATTTTCTTGGGCAAACTTCTCAATCTTTTTCCTTGCCGCAGGGCGCACAAAAAAAGGTATCTCCTTCAACTTTGCCTCCGCTTCTGATGTCCATTCCATAAAATTTTACTTGCTTTTCTAATTATTTTCGTAAGGCAATTGTACCCTGAAAAGCAAACAAGGCAATAATCAAAGTTATTACTTTTTTTCCTCTTTACCCTAACAAAATTAAATTATTTGTGAAATAATAGCCTGATTGTATTATCGATGTTACTATTTTTGTAAATTTATTCGGCATATCAATCCATCACATATTACACAAGATTTACATTAATCTTACACTTTTATTGTATTACATAAAAGTTATTTTACAATAAATATTAAGGTTTTTAGGTGAAATGTATTCGCTACTACAAACAATGCTAATAAAAAAGTTTTAATATATGTTGAAGCCTTAAAAAAATATTAAAAAGATGACTAATCCTGCAACTCTTCTTACCTCTAACAGTGTATTTGAATGGAATCAATGGAGAAAAGAAAATCCTGATATTATTCCTAATTTGAGTGGCATTGATTTAACAAAACAAGACTTAAGAAATATTAATCTTAGTTGGGCTATTCTAGTAAATGCTAACTTGACTGGGGTTAATTTGAGTAATGCCAATTGTCGAAATGCTAATTTTCAGGGAGCAAACTTAACAGAAACAATCATTGACAACAGTAATTTTAGTAAGGCTAATATGGTCAATACAAAACTAGCCAAAAGTTACATCAATAAAACAGATTTTAGTGGAGCAGATTTGAGTCAGAGTAATCTTAGTAGGGCAAATTTGATAGAGTGCTATTTAATTAAAGCAAACTTAAAATTAGGAATTTTAACAGAAAGTAATCTAAGTAATTCCTATTTAATTCAGGCTAATTTAATGGATGCAAAGTTAGTCAACAGTAATTTAAATAATGTAGATTTGAGTAATGCGAATGCGATAGGAACAGACTTTATGAAAGCTGATTTAACAGGGGTAACCATTGAAGATTGGGTAGTTGATAGAACCACCAAACTTGATCAAGTTTATTGCAATTATTTTTATTGTGAACTAAGGCAAAAGATAACCAACAACGAGTCTAGTTTAGTTAACTTTGAAACTTTAATTAATAAAATAAATAGGGAAAACATTGTAGAAACAGAAAAAAACATTCCTGATGATAGTGCTACTCCTGCTTTATTGAATAGAAATATACCCTATACTCAGAAAAAAAATGAGCAGGTTAACAGTAAACAACAATATTTAGCTTCATCCATTAAAAGATTGCAGAGTAGATGGACAAACTCTAATAACTCTTTTAGTGCTTAACTATTTTATTTTTTGATCTTGATCTTAATTGATTAGTAATTGATGGCTATTCGCACATGGAAATAAAATCAATTACTTTTCTAACTAAGTCAGGTTTAGTAACAGCAAGAATGGTTGAACCCCTTTCCAGAATAGTATTTCCGTTGGGGATGGTTAAATCTTCGTGGGGATGGGCTTGATAACCGATAATAAGTGTACCAACTGGAAAACGTGGATCTTGAGCTAATTCGGCAAGGCTACGACCAACAATATAACATTGATCAGGTATGGAAAGTTTTATGACCTCTACTTGTCCTTGTTCAAAGTGCATCATAGCATCGACTTGGGGATATTCGATCGCATTTACCATTCTATTAATAGCTAGTTGAGTGGTACTGATAATATGGGTTGCCCCAGCTAAAAGATAAGGCTCATAAAAATCACGATCATTCATTCTAACCACTATTTGGGGTACTCCGTAATGTTTAGAAAGAGTCACCATGGCTAAATTAAGGGCATCTTCTCGCAGGGCGGCAATGACGGAGGTTGCTTTACGAATACCCGCTTCCATGAGGAGAGTAGTATTAACGGCACTACCTTCAAAAGCCATTACCCCAATTTTTTCCCTAGCATATTGACAGGCAAGAGGATCAGCGTCTATAACTGCTACGGTATGATTTATGTCTAATAGGGCTTGGGCTAACTCTAAACCCATCATTCCTGCACCACCGATTAAGATATACATTTTTTCCTCTGTTTCTCGATACTCTCCGCTATGATAACTTAGTGTTATTTGTTTTTCCTTCGTTGGATGGCATTGTTTTGTATATATCCATTTAGTTTGAGTCCCCAAGATTCGAGAAGATTGTACACAGGGGAAGGTAAAAAATAAAGTAAATAACCAGCTATTAAAGTCAAAACCGTAACACGGGTATTGGTAAACAAAATTTTATTATAGGTAGAAAATGCTTGATTAATTAATTGCAGTGCGGTTTTACCATCTTTAAATTTAATGGCTTGACGGGCTAAATAGAGTAGTTGATGAGCTTTGGCCGGTTTTTCGCAGTGGGCAATCAAATCAGGGGCATATAAGCGAGTTTTATTGATTACTTGCTCCCAAGAAGCTAATTGTTTAAAGACGTTAGCTGAAAGCCCTTCTTGATTGACTCGGTAGAGGGTTAAAGTGTCAGAAAAACCTTCTATTTTCCACGAAGTTTGTAATACAATTCTTAGCCAACACTCCAAGTCTTCTGAGCGCCGAAAATCCTCGTCAAAATAAAAATTTTCTTTTTCCCCATGACGATTATCTTGAAAACAAATCTCCTCAAAGACTTCTTTGCGAATGACGGGGGCTGAACCATTGCCGATGGAATTTTCATATAATAAATGTTCTGCGGTAATATTTTCTAATTGGGGCATCTGATATGTACCCAATAATTGATCCTGATTATCAATAAATGCGGAGCGACAAAAACTGACACCGACTTGAGGATGAGTTTTTAAATGTTCAACGTGTTTTAACAATTTATCTGGTTTCCACATATCATCCCCATCTAAAAAAGCTAAATACTCCCCCTGACTATGGCGAATTCCTGTGTTTCTTGCTCCTGCTAATCCTCTATTTTTTTGGGAAATAATTCTGATACGTGAATCCTTAAACTGCCGACAAATATCGATGGTGCGATCGCTCCCTTCATCATCAATAATTAACAATTCAAAATGAGTATAAGTTTGACTCAAAACAGACCCAATGGCTTGGGCAATATAGGCTTCAACGTTATAAACAGGAACAATTACAGATACAAGTTTCATAAGCAGTTAGTTTATGGAGCGAAGTAAGTTCATCTCGACTACCCTCGATGAGTGGATGAATTGATGTTTTTTTTGTTTTTAAAAGCTATTCCCATAATAATTAACCCGGGCCAATAAAGATAAGCGAGAATGTCCAAATTTTCCCCGAAGGTATAAAGGAATAAAATAAACAAAATTCCTAAACCAGCCTTAGCCACTTCGTCAGTTTGTGCCTTAATTAGCAACACCAATAAACTTAAAATCATCGGTACTGCCAAAGCCACAAATCCCACTATTCCCCTCATAAATAGTAATCCATACCAAGTATGATGAGAACCAATGGGCATATACTCCACCACATGAGGACCTGGTTCCACTACTCCATGCCCCCAGATAGGGGCTTCGGTGCGCCAACGATAGGCGGCAATTTCCTTTAAAACCCGTCTGACTCGGCTAGAATCTGCCCTGGCCTCTGTAAATCTTTGTTGAAAAGTATCTAGTGCCATAAAGATTAGGGGGGATAAAATACCTGCAATGGTTGAACTAATACCCATGAAAATTAAAATAATCGGACGGGTTAATCGAGAGCAGAAAAAAGTAAATAGAGGAGTTAAAACGATCGCAATTAGAGCTAAACGAGATTTACAAATATTTGCCATAAAAATTGCTCCGATAATCCCAAACCAACGCCATTTTTTATTTTTCTCTTTGAGGGCAAGGATAAAGTAAACATTAGCCACAAATCCTAAAGCAGGTCCCCAAGGGGTAAATAATCGCTGACGAATAGAGCCATCGAAATCAATTTCATAGAGTGACACATCAAAAAAGGTTGTACCAGGTCCCCCGACGGCTTTGAGGGGAGATACATATAAAATTTCTGGCAGATGAAGGATAGGAGCAATAATGAGAAGGGGGGAAATGAGCAGGGTATGAAAACAAATAATACACACGGCACGGTAAATAATTTCAGGGCGTATTTTTAAACATCCTGCGAGGGGATATAGGGCAAATCCCGCCCAGCCTTTTGCCCAACCAATGGTCGATTTGATTAACATTCCTGTGCCTAAGTTATAGTTCAAATGACCGACTATTAAGGCCACCTCCATCACCAACATTCCTATCACCCATACCCAAGTAATTAAAGGTACTGAAATTCTATCTTCTGGGGGGGTTTCTTCCGTTTCTAGCCACCATTGCACTGCTACACAGAAGCCCAGTATGACTCCTAAGACTGAACCAACAACATAGGTTGCTCCCATTAGATAAAAACCATAGGTCCAAATCATTCCGTACCATACTAATTTTTCGGGTAGATTTTCTGGTTTGATAATATTTTTAGTGGATTTATTTAAGTTCATTTTTCTAAGGTTGTTTCCCATGTTTGAAGACAATTTTGCCAACTATTAATGACGGAGTTTCTGCCTTTGATGCCCCATTGGGTAATGGGTTTTGTGGATAGGGATACAATTGCTTCTCCTAATGCTGAAACATCGTTGGGGGCAATCAGTACACCGCAGTTTTCAATTTGTTCGACTAAACCATCTACCCTAAAGGCAACAACGGCACGGGCGCTGGCTTTGGCTTCGAGGGCGACGAGGCCCCAACCTTCCCAACGGGAGGGAATAATAATTACATCACAATCGCTCAAGAATTGGTCGATATGGGCGATCGCACCTAGTAATTTCACATGGGGTAATCCTTTGGCTAAAGAAGTAATTAATTGCTCATCTTGTCCATAACCTCCTAAACGTAGTTCAAAGTTTTCCCACTGGGGAGAGGTACTAATTTCTTTAATGGCAGTTAACAATAAATCAAAACCTTTTTGGGGAGCAAAGCGTCCATAAGCACCTAAAATAATTTTTTCTTGGGTGGTTTTGGGGGGAATCTTTAAGAGGGATTCTAAAGGGGAAGCAGGAGTGATGACGGTGATTTTTTCTGGTTTAACTAATTTATTCTTGATCATCCATTGTCGTTGTGCTTGGGAAATGGAGATGATGCGATCGCCCATACCATAAGATAGTTTTAACATAGCATGAAAACGAAATGTTGAGGATACCTGATGTTGTTGAAAACCTTGACAATAATGATGGTCACAAATATAGATAGGACAGTATTTTTTTAATCGTTTTAAAGGTAATAAATATCGCCAAGCACAGGGATAATGAAAGATAATTAAATCAGGTTTTTCTTTGTTTAATTGTGTCTCTAACTCCTCTAGTCTAACCATTTTAAAATCGAATTTATGCCCTAGAGATGTTATTAAATTCTTAACAAGATAGTTTGACCCTCCTGCTCTTTTATCACCGATTAAATGCCATATTTTACGTTTCATTTTTAACTAAAATAATTTGTTAATTTACGATAACCAAGAAGAAAGATCTCGATTAATTAATTTCTGACAAGCTAAAATATCTGAGCGATAAATTTGGATTAATTGTTCTTTAATTTCAGGACTTAGAACAGGAGTAGTTAAATTTTGATGTTGAATTTTTTGCCGAAAGGAAGCAGGTAATAAAGGTTTAACTAAACTTTTGAGGGGATTTGGCTTGGTTAAAAACCGATGTAAAAATTCATTTTTAGGCATTCCTGATTTATTCGGACGAATTGTCATATCAGGCTCAAAGTTTATTTCTACTTCTAAAAAAGCAAAAATATTTTTAATTAATTTAAGGGCATCCTCTCTTAAATCTTCATATAAATAAACACGGATTTGATCTGAGTTAAATCGCTGATAATATCTTTCTAATTGATGATGATAAAAACCAAGTTGAGTATAGTGCCAAAACCATTCCCAATTATTTGCAATGCGATCGCACTCTACATCTAGGGCTTTACCAAAGTCTTTTTCAGGCTCTCGATCATCCCTAATTAAATGCAAAAAATTAGCATAGGCTCGATCAACGGGATTTCTTAAAATGACAATGAGTTTGGCATTAGGAATATAGTGATAAATTCTCTCAACGGCTTTTTCACTATAAAGATATAGTGGACAGGCTTCCCCAATGGCTTTTTCCTGTTTTATGCCCATAAATTCTTGCTCATAGATCGCTAAATCGGTAATAGAAAATTTTTCAATGGCGCGATCGCCAATACCATTAAACTTTAAAGTTTCCCCTTCAAAAGCGAAAAAATTAGTTTCTTTCTTGGGAGTCATATAAATTTGGGGATGTTGTTTTAAATAGGAATCTAAAGCCGTTGTACCTGCTTTCGCTGCACCGATAATCAAGAAGTTAGGTAGTGTCATAAATAAAAGTTTGAGTTCTTCTAGGATTAATGATAAATGGAATTAAGGGGCTAAAATAGCCAAATTCTTTTTTTTAAAGTAACAAAAATTTAATAATAATTTTCTTTAACAAAAAATCAAGATAAAATTCAGAAAAGAGGATAAAAATATTCGTTTTTAAAAATAAACAATATTTGATGCCTTGTCATCAATTTGTATAATTATGACGAAAGTATCAGTCATTATTCCCGTTTATAACTCAGAAACTACCGTCGAGCAAACTTTAGAGTCGGTCTTAAACCAAACTTACCCAGATTTTGAAGTGATTATTGTGGATGATGGTAGTGGCGATCGCAGTATAGAACTGTGTCAAAAGTTACTTAATAAAAATAAGCAAAAATTTCAAGGACAAGTTAAATTTGTCCACCAAAAAAATAGAGGATTAGCGGGGGCTAGAAACACTGGAATTCGTAATAGTCAAGGAGACTATTTAGCTTTCATTGATGCCGATGATCTTTGGCTATCTGAAAAATTAGCTTACCATGTTCAACATTTAGATCACAATCCCACCGTAGGAGTAAGTTTTTCTCGCTCTCAATTTATTGATGTAGAAGGTAAGGCTTTGGGTATTTATCAAATTCCCCAACTAACCAACATTACCCCTGATTATCTATTTTGTCGTAACCCCATTAGTAATGGTTCGGCGGTGGTAATTCGTCGAGAAACCCTAGAAGGAATCAAATTTCAAGAAAATCTTTATGGAGAAGTAGAAGATTTTTATTTTGATGATACCTTTCGACAATCAGAAGACATTGAATGTTGGTTACGCATTGCCTTACAAACTAATTGGCACATTGAAGGTATCCCCAATTCCCTCACTCTTTATCGAGTCAATGAACAGGGATTATCAGCCAATGTTACATCACAATATGAAGCATGGCAACGAATCCTCTCTAAAACTGCAACCTATAATCCTGAATTTATTAAGCAATGGGGTAATAAAGCCAGAGCTTATCAATTAAGGTACTTAGCTAGAAGAGCAGTTAGGTTGCGATCGCCCCAAATTGCTCTAAAATTATTTTTTAAAGCGATAAAATATCATTGGCGTATAATTATCGAAGAGCCTCGAAGAACAATAATTACCTTTGTGGCAGTTCTTTTACTGTGGTTATTTCCTACATTTGTATATCAAGCCCTAGAAAATTTCATGATGAAAATAACAGGGGCCAGTCAAAAAAAACGTATTCAAAAAGAAGAAGAGGCAAAATTTTTATGAAATTATTATTAGTTTGTTCTTCAGGAGGGCATTTTAAAGCCCTACAACAACTGCAACCATTTTGGGAAAAACATCCTCGCAAGTGGGTAACATTTGCCACTCCTACCACGCAAAGCGCCCTACAAGAGGAAAAAGTATATTACGCCTATAGCCCTACCAATCGTAATATACCCAACCTAATCAGAAATTTATTTTTAGCTTGGCGAGTAATTCGTAAAAATAAACCAGATCTCATTATCTCCACTGGTGCGGGGGTTGCAGTTCCCTTTTTAATTTTGGGGAAACTATTGGGAAGTAAAACTGTTTTCGTTGAGTCTATCACCCGTATCGAAACCTTAAGTTTATCAGCAAAATTGCTCCTACCCTTTCTGAGTGTACTTTATGTACAGTGGCCTCAACTACAAACTCGTTATCCTCAAGCTGAATTAGTTATTCCTCTCAAAAACATATGATTTTTGTCACCGTTGGTACAGAACAATTCCCCTTTAATCGCCTGATGCACTGGATTGAGGTATTGCTAGAGTCGGGGATGATTGATGAAGAAATCATCGTACAATATGGCAACTGTACCTTTTTACCCGCCGGGGCGAAAGTTTACCGTTTTGTCAAAGAAGATAAATTTCGGAAATTTATTGATGAAGCCCGTTTAATTATTAGTCATTGTGGGGAAGGTACTTTATTGTTATTAGATTCCCTTGATAAGCCTTATATTTTGGTGTCTCGCTCTCAAAAATTTAAAGAACACGTTGATGATCATCAAATTGAATTGGCCATGGCTATGGAACAAATGAATATTCCTGTGGCATGGTGTCCGGGGGATTTAGTCCGTTTTCTCTCGAATCCTCGTAAGCTATCTATTACCGATGTTACTTCCCAAAGTGCGATCGCCCTTTGTCATAGTTTAGATCAACGTTTTGCTTTCATGTAATCAAAAATACTTTAGATCAAAGAGTACTTTTTGAAAAGCTATCATCAGGCTAAAATCTTCAATATATAAGTATTTTGCTCGGTTGGTGAGCGTAGTTGAATCATTACCCTTGCCTACCGCCCATGAAACAACTTCTCTAGTAACCCCTAAATTATATGACCAATTCACAATTCCTTCTTACTCCGATCAGCAATACTTTATTAGTTCAAATGCCCCCTAAATTAACCGTCATAGAGGCAATAGCTTTAAAAAAAGAATATCGTCAATGGACAGAAGTAGGACAAATAGAAAAAATTATTTTAGATTTTGGTCAAACTAAATTTATTGATAGTAGCGGTATTGGCTCTTTAGTTAGCATAATAAAATTCACCAAAGAAAAAAATATTGCCTTGGAAATATGGAGTCTTATGCCCCAAGTACAAGAAGTATTTTCCCTCGTCAGCATGGATCAAGTATTGACGATTATTCCTGACACAGAACCCACTATACCCATCACTAACTCCACATTAACAGATTTACCCTCCGTCACCCATCCTTCTGTACGCTCAAAAACCAAGCGTTTGATCGACATTTTTGGAGCATTAATTGGTTTAGGAGTCGTGGCAATCCTATTTATTCCCGTTGCCATTGCCATAAAATTAGATAGTCCAGGTCCGGTTTTATTTCGTCAAACCCGTTGTGGTTGGATGGGTAAAAGATTTAAAATTTGGAAATTTCGCTCCATGGTGACGAATGCTGAAGCCCTCAAAGCTAATATTGATAATCAGGCACAAGGCGCGTTTTTTAAAAATAAAAATGATCCTCGCATTACCCGTGTCGGTCGTTTTTTACGTAAAACCAGTTTAGATGAATTTCCCCAGTTTTGGAATGTGCTTAAAGGAGATATGAGTTTAATTGGCACTCGTCCCCCAACCCCCGATGAGGTGGGATGCTATGAAGTTCCTAATTGGCAAAGGTTGGATGTGCGCCCCGGATTAAGTGGTGAATGGCAGGTAAATGGTCGATCGCAAATTCGTAATTTTGAAGATGTAATTCAACTTGATTTACGTTATCAGGAAAATTGGAGTTTAATGTACGATTTCAAGTTAATCCTCAAAACTATTATGGTGATTTTTTCTAAGGATTCGGGAGCTGCTTAAATTAAAAATCGGGCGATCGCACCTTCAAACAATTACCTTGCTCTAACTCATTGATATAGTCAATACTCCAACCGAATTCATCCCTTAATTTGAGAAAAAAAATAAAACCCCATTGAGACTCCCTTTCAAATAAATTAAGATCATCGGATGCTAATTTTACTTGTAAGTTTTGTAAAGCAGAAGCTAAATCAAAAAATAAACCTTGATCCCAAATTTTGATTTGTAAATGATGGGGATAAATTTCTAGCTCTAAACTAATTAAGGTGTCCTCGTCTTCATGTTTATGGGCATGACGCACCCCATTACTAAATCCTTCAATCAGCAATGTTTGAGCTTGTAACCAAATATTAGTGGGAATATGAGATTGATAGTGTTTTTCAAACCAATTTAATAAATTTTCCACCTCATCGAGATTA
Organism: Cyanobacterium sp.; assembly: GCF_054166785.1. Lineage (NCBI taxonomy): Bacteria > Bacillati > Cyanobacteriota > Cyanophyceae > Chroococcales > Geminocystaceae > Cyanobacterium > Cyanobacterium sp. The sequence continues at coordinate 35,068 of NZ_JBSZCP010000057.1, read as the reverse complement.
CTTAAAATTTGTAAACGCAAATGATGGTCAGAGTCGGAATTATTAACCTTTTCAAACATGGAACAATATAAGTTTTTTTTATATAAACTACAAAGATAAGTTCATCGATTATACTGATAATTAGTGAGCAAAAAAGCAAAATTAAAAATAAAGTATTGCTTAATCATGGTATAAGGTATGGCTGAATTATGTAAATAAATCAGTATTTGAGACACTCTCACTATTCCCCATGGTTCTCGTTCGAAGTCGAGATGCCCCACCTAAATGAGAAATCCTATCTAAAATCAGCAACGCCAAAATGGAGAACTCCCTTGTTAGCAAGACCAAAAGAATCATTCAGATATTGACATTCTTGTTAACTTCTTCCTTAATGATTCCCCCCTCCCACAGTTTACCCCTATCCAAGGGCGATCGACTGCAAATTTCTATACCCAACGAAAAATATTTTGCAGGAGTTTATCAAGTTAATCAAAATGGAGCATTAGAAATTCCTTTCCTAGGCTCAGTTTCTGTGTCTGGGTTAGAACCCGATCAAATACAACAAAAATTATCAGATTTACTAATAGAAAGAGGCTTTTTCCCAGAAGGAAGATTACAACTAACCATCGAAATCTTAAAATGGTCTCCCGTACAAGTGAGTATTAGTGGAGAAGTTTATCAGCCCGGGCTAATTCTGATTAATAACCAAAACGAACTCATGGCCGATGCTAATATTTCTAGGGAAGACCAACAAATAACAGGAGACTTTCCCCTAGGTCGTTTTTTAACCAACGCCATTCGAGGAGCAGGGGGAGTTTTACCCACAGCCAATGTACACCAAATTTTGCTCAGAAGAGGAGATCAAGAAACCGTAGTAGATCTTTCTGGGGTATTTACTGGGGAAGCCGTGGAAGATATACCTCTAATATCGGGCGATCGCATTGTCGTCCTCCCCACAGGATATGTTCAACCCCAACTAATTCGCCCCTCCGCCATCACCCCCCCCGGCATCAAAGTTTTTATTTCCAATCTCACCACCCCCGCCAGTAGTAATGCCAATGCCGCCATCGGTAATCAACAAGAAGGAATCAGCTTCCCCTACGGAGCTCGTTTTAGCCAAGCCGTTATCGCCGCTAACTGTGCAGGAGGTATTCCCGATACCAACGCCTCTCGCATTGCCCTTTTAGCCCGAGTTGATTCTTTGACAGGAGAAACATCCATCATAGAAAGAAAAGTTGAAGACCTACTCAGACACAGTCACAATGATGACCATAACCCATTTTTAATGGCAAGAGATGGAGTGGTCTGTTATGATTCAAGAGTAACAAGCACCAGAGATGTTTTTAGAACCATTACTGATATACTTAGTCCTCTCAACCCCCTTCTAATGTTCAGAAATCTTTTTCGTTAACTTGAAGATCATCAAATTTTATGGTCAAAGCCATACCATCAAATAAAGTTAAAACCACAGAAAACAAGCGCACTGCGGGTCGTTTTTTGCGTTATTTAGGAGTAGCGGCCCTAGGAAACGGAATGTTATGGGCATTATCCCTATATTATTTAAAAAATACCCCCCCCACTTATACCAGCGAACTCATTTTGAATGTGGCAGGAAGCGGACAAGGGGTTAACGTCAACCTACCTGACATCGGACAAGCCGTGACATCCACCACGTCAGCTTTTGGTAGTTCCTCAGATCCCCGAGAAAATTATAAACTCATCGCTTCTAATAATACAGTCTTACAAAAAGCATCCGACTCATTAGAGTTACCCCTAGAAGATTTTGGTAAACCCAAGATACAAATTATTAATAATACAACTACCTTCAAAATAGAAATAACAGGCAACAGTCCAGAAAAAGCTCAACAAAAAGCCCAAGCCATTTACATCGCCCTAGCCAACAGATTAGATTCCCTACGCTCAGAAGAGCTAAACACCAGAAATGATGCCATTCAATCTGCGGTAAATGAAGCAGAATCAAAACTAACCAACGCTCAAAACCGTCTCTCAGACTATAAAATACAATCGGGTTTAAGTTCCTCCGATCAAGTAGGATATTTGATCAACACCATCGAACAACTACGAAAACAAAGGGCAGAATTAGTCACTCAAACCCGACAATCTGAAGCCACCCTACAACAACTATCTAATACCTTACAAACATCCTCCGCACAAGCATCCGACTCTCTCACCCTACAAAGTGATCAAGAATTTCAAAATAGCTTCAAAGAATATACCCAAATTACCCTCGAACTAAATACCCTCAGAGAAAGTAGAGGAGAAAATTATCCAGATATGGTGGAGCTAAAAAATAAACAACAGATAGCCCTGAACACTTTTTTAAGACGAGGAGAATCATTACTAGGTAAATCTTTAGACCAAAATAGCTTACAAAATCTGAACCTAGATAATACCAGTGGTTTAGGTATTAAGCGAGGGGAACTATATAAACAAATTGTCACCTTAGAATCAGAATATCAAGGCTCCGTGGGGCAATTGGAGGCTTTCAATGAACAAATACAAGAGCTAGAATCACGACTCACCATGTTGGTTGGTAAATCTCGAACCTTAGACTCTCTAATCAAAGAAGTACAAATTGCCGAAGCCATCTTTACTTCCACCCTTGCAAAAGTTGATCTGGGAAAAAGTGATCCCTTTGGTTCATTTCCTTTACTACAATTAATAGAAGAAGCTAGTCTTCCCGAAGATCCCACCTCTCCAAAAACTAAACTTGTTATTTTAGGCTCGGCATTAGGCTCAGTTTTAGTTACCTTTGGTTTGACTATTCTTTGGTGGAGAGCTCCTTTACAGGTGGTAGCCAAAAAGATGATTAAAAATATCCTTGAATAAAATTGACTTAAAAATGGGATGAATCACAAAATTATTGCTCAAAAATTAAAACTCCTAAAAAATAATCCAGAGTTATTTAAAATACTTGGTAATACTGGATGGCTTTTTGCCGATCGCATCTTAAGAATGGGTCTGGGTCTATTTGTGGGAGTATGGATAGCCCGTTATTTAGGAGTAGAGCAGTATGGTATTTTTAACTATGCCTTAGCTTTTGTCATTTTATTTGTCAGTATCTCAACCCTTGGCTTACCGTCTATTGTGGTGAGAACTATTACTGAATCACCCGAAGAAAAAGAAACCATCCTCGGCACAACTTTTTTGTTGCAACTAGGAGGGGGTACTCTCTCTTTAATTATCAGTGTTGTGATCATTGCCATACTCCAACCCAATGATCCTTTGATGACTTCTTTAGTGGCTATTTTCGGGTCTATGGGCATTTTTAGAGCCTTTGAAACTATTGATATTTGGTTTCAATCTCAGGTGCAATCAAAATATACGGTTTTAGCGAAAAATACTGCTTTTATTTTAGTTTCCATCGCTAAAATCATTCTTATACGACTGAATGCTTCACTAATTGCCTTTGCTTGGGCTAGTTTAGCGGAGTTTATCCTTGCGGCCATCGGTTTAGTGATTGTTTATCAATATCAAGGTTATTCTCTGAAACTATGGGGATGGAGTCTATCGTTAGCGAAAAAATTACTCAAGGAAAGTTGGCCGGTGGTATTGTCTGGACTAACGGTGATGGTTTATATGAAGATGGATCAAATTATGCTTGGTTCAATGATTGATGCTAATGCAGTGGGGTTATATTCTTCTGCGACTAAAATATCAGAGGCTTGGTACTTTATTCCGACAGCCATTGTTTCTTCTGTATCTCCTAGTATTTATCAAGCAAAAAAAGATGGTGATGAATCACTTTATTATCAAAAAATTAGTAAATTATTAAGAATTTTAAATATCATTGCTATTTCCATCGCCTTACCCATGACTCTTTTATCACAACCATTGATGTCACTGCTATTTGGTCAAGAGTTTATTGAGGCTGGAACTATTCTAGCTATACATATTTGGACTTCTTTATTTGTATTTATGGGACAAGGTACTTTTCCTTGGTTTATCGCTGAAGGTTTAAACAATTTATCTTTTCGTCGCACTTTTTTGGGAGCTATAAGTAATATATTACTAAATCTTCTTTTAATTCCTCTCTATGCTGGGGTTGGAGCTGCGATCGCCACGATTATTTCCCAAGCTATTGCCTCTTTTTTGAGTAATGCTACCCATCCTAAAACCCGAAAAATATTTAAAATACAACTCAAGTCTTTGTTTTAATCCGTCGAAAAGTGAGGTTAATGCGAGGTTGAACAACTTTAGAAGTTTTTGGAATCTGATGTAACCAATAATGTTGAGTTTCACCGCCCATCACCAACAAACTACCATGGCTAAGAGAAATTTCTGACTTGAGAGGGTTTTTCTTATCCCGAGGTTTCAACATAAAACGTCTTTCTCCCCCAAAGCTAACCGAAGCGATGAGGGGGTTTTCTCCCAATTCTGGTTCATTGTCACTGTGCCATCCCATACTATGCTTCCCGTGGCGATAGTAGTTGAGTAAGACACTGTTAAACTGAACTTCTAAGAAAGAATCTATCTTATCTTTTATCTGAGTTAAACAATCAATCCAAGGATGGGGATACATGGTGAGGTTAGAGTAAGTATAGGTCAACCCCTCGTCAGCGTACCAAGCGCTTAGGCGCGGCTGTAGATGAGTTTTACCAAACACCGTAATATGATCCTGTTGCCACTTAATTTCTTTGTCCAACTGGGTAAATAAAACATCACTGGTGGTGGGATCAAAAAAGTTTGGGTAGTAATATATTTCGCTGTGGGGTAGTTCTATTTTCGCCATGATTTTTTAAGAGGATAGGTGGGCATAGCCCACTTTAAAACCCAGTTATTGCTGATTCTGACGGTGTTCTACTTCAATGACAGTATGGACATTACCCCTAGGATAAAAGTCACCTTTAACGGACATATAAAGGGGATCACAGGCTTCTACAAAGTCATCTAAAATTTGATTAATACATTCCTCATGGGATATGTAGCGATCGCGATAGTTGTTAATATAAAGTTTAATGGCTTTTAATTCCACCACTTTTTGATCAGGACAATAATTAATATAAATGGTGGCAAAATCGGGATAACCAGAAAAAGGACACTTACAAGTAAACTCGGGTAAAGTCACACTAATGTTGAAAGTCCTACCCGGACGGGGATTGGGAAATGTAATTAACGAACCCTCGGCGATCGCCCTTTCCCCATACATCATTTCTTTCTTATCTTCAGCCATAACATTAATCAAAATAAAACAATAACAATAATTTTAATAAAAAAGATGCCCCTCCCCCTCCAATAAAAAGGGTTTGGGGTCAAAGACAAAAAATAATCCTTAAGAATTATTCCGCACTAACCTCGGCAACTTCACCCTCAGAGGTTTCTTCTGCTTCCTCCGTAGCCAAACTACCTTCAGCGACTAACTCAACCTCATTTTTTTCCTGTAAGAAAGTCAAAACCTTTTCAGACAAAAGATCATTTTTCACAAACTTTTGTAACTTGTTTTGGTCAATCTCACTAGGGTTCATATCCTTAGTAATCTCAGCAATCCTTTCATTAACTTCCTCATCGGTTAAACTGATAGACTCCTGCTCGGCAATCTTTTCAATAATGAGGTTAGTATGCAAGTTTTTACTAGCTTCAGGACGGGCAGTTTCGCGCATTTTACCCACCATCTCTCTGGTAAAGAATTGATTAACATCAACCCCCATACGCTGAATTTCATTGGCAGTTTGCATCAAGAGGTTTTGGACTTCCTCTTCCATCAAGGTTTCAGGAATTTCGATGGTAGTGTGCTTAAGAAGCTCATCCACCAAAGCCTGTTGAATATTTAACTTAGTATCATTTTCCGCCTTTTCTTGATACTGCTTTTCTAAAGACTCTCTTAGTTCGGCAACGGTTTCAAACTCGCTAACCTCTTTCACAAACTCGTCATCAACTTCAGGTAATTCTTTCTCTTTCAAATCCTTAAGGGTGATGGAGAAAATCACAGGTTGACTAGCCAATTCTTTTTGAGGATAATCTTCAGGGAAAACAAGATCAAGTTTTTTGCTCTCGTCAATATTCATGCCCACGATGCCTTCTACAAACCCGGGGATGAATTTACCCTCAGCCAATTCCACTTGGAATTCCTCAGCCTTAGTTCCCTCAATTAATTCCCCCTCTTCCCCTTCATTTTCCGCAGGTTTACGACCTTCAAAATCAACGATGGCATTATCACCCATCTGAGCCGCTCTACCTTCTACGGGTACAAGGGTTGCTAAACGCTCTCTTTGCTCTTCGATGAGCTTATCTACCGCTTCAGGAGAATATTTAATTTCCTCGGCTTGAACTTTTAAGCCCTGATATTGACCTAAATTTACTTCGGGGGGAACATCAACCGCCGCCTTAAATACGAAAGCATCACCAGGTTGATAGTTTTTAACTAAATCTTCAAACTCAGAGCGCAAAGAATAGTTACCGATAGAGTTGATAGACTCTTGTTCGATAGCTGATTTTAGGCTATCTTGAATTAACTCCTCCAATACCGCCGCCTTAATTCTATCGTGACCTAAACGTTGTAGCAAAATAGGACGAGGAACTTTACCCTGACGGAAACCGGGGATATTGGTAGTTCTGGCAATTTGTGTAATTACTTTCTCATAGGTTTTTTTGGAGGTTTCTGCTGGAATTTCGATTTCTAAACCGATTTGACTAGCAGGAAGTTTTTCCTGAGTAATTTTCATAAAAATTAATGTTGTTATTCTTTATAGATTCGCTCTAACAATAATAAGTATATTCGGTGACTATATGCAACTTGTACTCAACCTTACGAGTTTATCATAATTCCGTTCTTTGAAGCCACCGTCAAAATTGGTCGGGAAATGTCTTCGGGGAGATAAATTTCTGCTCTAGGCTATACTAGAAGTTGAGACAATCATCTTTTTCTAAAAAAGTAACATCTGCACTAATTCTAAGAGCCTCCAGAAAGTATGACAAGAAATACGGAATTAAGCCAACCTCTGCCCCCCGTGGTACAAAAAGTCTCTAGTAACCTCAAAAGATGGGGTTTTTGGGGTTTTTGGACTCAATTAGTTTTGGGGGTTGTTTCTACAGTTACTCTCTTATTTGCGACTCCTGCGCTGTTTCAGGGTAGTCGGGCTTTACAGTCTGAGCAATTTGGTCTTTTTTCTGCGTTTGTATCCATTGTTTTGTTGGCCGCTGCCCTTGTCATTGCCTATCGTTACGGAAAAATAGGTAAAAGGGTAGAAAATCGAGATCCTGCCATGCGTCCTAAAAAGTCGGATACTTTAAATTTAATTCGGGTGGGTTTGGTTTTAAATTTGGTGGGAATGTTGTTTGGGATAATCGGGGCGCAGACTTTGGTAGGAATAAGTTTAGCTAAATTATTAACCCTTTCTCCTCAGTTGATTGGACCTAATCCAGAACAGTTTATTAATTCCCTGGATATGTTAATTATTCAGGCTAATACCAACACCATCGGCGCCCATTTTGCAGGTATTGCTACTTCTTTATTTTTGCTTAATCGTATTAGTAACTAGCTTTGTGACAAAAAGTCTAAAATATGTTGGGCGGTAATGTCGGCTTTTTCTAGGTGAGGAACATGACCACATTGATCGATCCAAATCAGTTTACTATGGGGTATCATCTGCTCAAATTTATGGGCTGGTTTTGTACCTAAGATTTTGTCGTTTTTTCCCCAAATAATTAAACTCTCGGCTTTAATCTCCCCCAAACGAGAGGCAAATGAGCCGTAACCTCCGCTCTTGGTGAATGATATTAGGGCTTTATTCCAGTTTTCACATTCTAGGTGCAGTGCTGCACAAATTAGCGCATCTTCGTTGGCATAGGTGCGATCGCAATAAGCCGTTTCACTAATACTCTGCCTCACCTTCAAATTACGCAAAAACTCCGTCGCCAAAAAACCCAAAGGAGGAAACAAAAACTTACTCATAATAGGCTTTTTCGTCAAACCACCACTATCAAGGAGAATCAACTTCTCCACCGCATCAGGATAAGTCAAACAAAAATCAATAGCCGTTGCCCCTCCCATGGAAGCCCCTACCAAAATCATCGGCTTATCAATCATCTGTGACCAAAAATTATACAAATATGTTTTAATACCACTAGGGGAAAAAGATGACAAATCCTTTCTTTCGGTAAAACCAAACCCCAACAAATCCAAAGCCCACACCTGATATTTTTCCGTCAAAAGAGGAAATAAACGGCGGTATTCTAGCAACGAACTATCAAAACCATGGAGTAAGACTATGGGAGTATCACTTTCTCCCTCCACCACATAACTGCCCACAATTTCTTGGTTAGGTATTCCCGAGGGCAAACTAACAAATTGAATTTTATTAAATAGTTTGATGGAAGATGGTTCGCTTAACTTTTTTGCCGATTGATTGATAGTTGTAGAAAACATTAAAACTTTATTATAACTAGAAAGAACACTAAATTTTTACCTATATTTATTATAAATAATAAGTATAAATAATTACAATAATATTGTATAGCATATCCTATAACTTATTTGCGATCGCTATATAGTAAAAACACTAAGTTTCTATCTTAAAATATTCAATGTATTAAAACAAAAATTAAAAAGAAGCAATAATTATTTTTTTGATGAATAATAATTAATCCCAAATACTTAAACTATCCACAACCCATTAAACTAAAAACACTGTTAAAATAGAAATAAATATATATATTATTTAGTATGCAACAAACAGGATTAAATATCTTAGCCATCGGCATTTTTACCATAACATTATCCGTACTACTAGGACCCCTTTTAAATATCTCTCCCTACATCCCCGCAGGGGGAACATTTATCATTCTAAGTTTAATTACCGTAGATACCTTAAGCTGGGAAAATAGAGGAATTAACCTATTAATTAATATTTTTGCTTCCGCCGAACAAAAAGAAAGAATCATCTATCACGAAGCAGGACATTTCTTAACCGCCCATTTATTTAATATCCCCATAAAAGACTATACATTAACAGCATGGGAAACGTTGAAAAAAAGAAGCGGAGGCAGTGGGGGAGTTATATTTGATACCCACTTCTTAGAAAAGAACGATAAAGATATAAGAGAACTTAATTTAATGATTGAACGTTTTGGGGTGGTTTTAATGGGAGGAATTGCCGCAGAAAAATTACAATATAAAAGTAGTGAAGGGGGACAAGAAGACCTATTTAAATTTACAGAAATTCATGCCCCCATTACCCTGACAAACTCTAATTTAGAGATGCGCAAAAGATTGGCAATATTACAAGCCACTACCATGATTGAAACCCACAACGAGGCTTATCTGAAATTAGTTGAATTTATGCGTCAAAGAAAATCAGTGGCCCAATGTCAGACTCTCTTAAACGAAACCATTGCCAGAGCCTGATTATTTATTTTCAATAGGAACAAATATACTCAAACTATTGGGAACACATTTAATTTCAATGGGGGTATTACCAATAATTTCCCCATCAACTACCACCCTCTGCTCAGGTTCAGTTTTTACTTTAATGCTTTTTGCTTGGAAATAAGCCACATGATCATTATTGCTAGGATTTTTGACTAATCCAGACGTAAATAAACTGGTAATTACCCCGATACCTTGTAAGGTGCTTTCATTACTAGCGATGGTAATATCTAATAGTCCATCGTTAAAATCAACCTTTCCTGCCCCCTGTGCCAACACGGAAGTAGGGGGAGCAGCATTAGCAATGGTAATGGCACTGGCTTCTATGGTATTAACCTCTGAGTCAATTTCTATTTCCACATCAAATAACTGTTGCTCTTTTGCCTGCTGAATTCCTGCAAAAATGTAAGCCATTACCCCCAAACGGTCTTTCATTTCTCGGTTTGCCTTGGCTACGGTTTCAGCTTCAAAACCCACCCCGGCTAACAATAACATGGGTATATCATTACATACCGCAGTATCCACAACTCGGGAAACCCCTCGGCAAATAGTATTACAAGCCCCTTGAATATCCGATGGAATGCCTAGGGCTGCACAAAAAGCATTCGCTGTACCTCTGGGGATTACTCCTAGGGGAATTCCTGTGTTAATTAGAGCCGCCGCCACCTCTGAGACGGTACCATCGCCCCCAGAAGCAATGATAAAATGATCATCTGTTTGCTCTTGTTTTTTGATTTTGGCAACGATTTCTTTGGCTTGTTGGGTTATATCCACATCAGGTTTTGTAAAAACAATATTAAGATGTACCTCTGAGCGTAGTAGTTTTTTAATTTGGTCTAATTGTTGATCTGGATTTCCTTGCCCTGCAACGGGATTAAAGATTAAGTGAGCAATTCTTACTTTTCCTAGGGATTGAATAATAGCGGTGGCGGTGGCTAAATTAGTGGCGAGGGGTACGTTATAAACTTCACAAATTCTTAAAAGCGCTTTGATGTCTGGTTCGTGGGGTTGGGCGTAGAGGGGATCTATTAAAAAGATAACGGCGGCGATGTCATCTTCAACGATTCGAGCAGATATTTGTACGTCTCCCCCGAGCGCCCCTGATGCCATTTTTTCTACTTCTAACTGAGTTTCTTGTTCTATTCTTTCTCCTGTGGTACCTGTGGCGATGAGCTGATAACGAGAGAAAAAGTTTTTATGTTGTTGAACAAAGTTGATTAAATCATTCTTTTTGTTGTCATGGGCTATTAAAGCAATATTATTAGACATCGTAGGACTTTTAGATTAAAGAGATTTTTTATTTGTCTATTTTAATCCTGATTTTTCATAAGTTAACATCAAATATTCTAAATATAGAAAAAGTAAACAAGAAAAAATTGGGGCAAGGGGGTTAAGCCCCTTGTTAAATGACCATGGGAATATTAGGGCATTTTGAGATTCTCACTTTGGGGGTTTGTAATATCCTGCGTCGGTTTAAAAACAGTTATTTTTCATTCTTATCATTAATAAAAGATAAAACTAATTCCACGTCTTTTTTACTACCTAAGATTGCTGGGGTGCGCTGGTGTAGTTTGGATGGAATATAATCCATAATTCTCTGTTTCCCTGTGGAGCCTTTACCCCCTGCTTGTTCCATAATCATGGCTAGGGGGGCTGTTTCATATAACAATCTTAGTTTACCGTCTGGATTATCTATACTACCAGGATAAAGGAAGACTCCTCCCTGCATTAAAATGCGGTGAATATCACCCACTAAGGCTCCACTGTAGCGCCCTGTATAACCTTCGTGGCGGTGGACATAGCGGATATAGTCCCTAATTTGCTCTTCCCATTGCCAAAAGTTACCTTCGTTGGCACTATATACTGAACCTTGGGGGGGCATTTGGATATTTTCTTGGGCAAGAATAAATTCCCCTAAACTAGGATCGAGAAAAAAGGAATGAACTCCTTTACCCATGGTATATACAAGCACCGTAGCCGGCCCATAGAGGATGTAACCTGCGGCTATTTGTTTGGAGCCATCGGTGAGTAAGTCTTTGGCTTGTTCGTCGAGGTCTTCTCCTTGTTGTTGACGGATGGCAAAAATAGAGCCTACATTTAAGTTTATGTCAACGTTGGATGAACCATCAATGGGGTCATATAAGAGGGTGTATCGTCCTACGGGGCAATTTTCAGGGATGTAGTAGGGGTTTTCCATTTCTTCGGAGGCAAGACGGCAAACTAATCCGCTTTGCTTGAATACGGAAATAAATACTTCGTTGGCGTAGATGTCCATTTTTTTGACGGATTCACCCTGTACGTTGGTATCTCCTGTTAGTCCTAATGCTCCTGTGACTAATCCTGCTCTACTGAGGCGACGGGCGATGAGTTTTCCTGCTAGGGCGATGCGATTCATGATGGAGCTTAAATCTTGGGCATCGGGGGAAAAACTTTGTAGTTGTTGTAATACATGGCGGGATAGGGTGGTGCAATCTCGGTCTAGGCTATGCTCTGGAATGGTTAGTTTTGGCTCGGTAAAGGTCATAAGATATTTAGTATGAGGATTACGATTTTATCTTAGCTTCTTATTCTTAAATTATCAGGGGGGAAATTTTCACTTTGATTTATTTTTGTTTTTGATTATGGGAAAAAATATTTTTTATTTGATGATCTAATTTTGCGATAATATTTTTGGGTTTGCTGATCTTTTTTTTTTGTTAATTTAATGAAAACTTTTTCTGTTTTTGATTTACCTATTCATCTGAGTGATGATTATGAGGGGTGGCTGTGCGATCGCACTTACCGTAATATCGGTACCCATGTTGTGACGATGAATTCAGAAATGGTGATGATGGCACAAAAGGATGATGCCCTGAAGGGTTACATTGAAAGTGCTGATTTAGTAGTACCTGATGGCTCTGGGGTGATATTGTATTTGGCCCAAAGGGGAAAAAAACAGAAAAGAGTGGCGGGTATTGAGTTGGCGGAGTCTTTGGTAAAACGTCTAGGAAAGGAGGGTAAAAATTGCCCCATATGCTTCTATGGTGCTTCCCCCGGGGTGACGGATGAGGCGGTAAAAAAATTTCAGGCGGTAGTACCTGATATACACATAATCAATAATCATGGTTTTTTGAAAGAACCAGATTTGTCGGCATGGTATGAAACAATTAAGCAAGTGCAACCAAAATTAATTTTGGTGGGGTTGGGGGTACCCCGTCAAGAGGAATGGATTGCGAAGTATCGTCACCTTGCCCCTAATGCGGTTTGGATTGGGGTGGGTGGTAGTTTTGATATTTGGGGGGGAGTGAAGAAAAGGGCTCCTAAGTTTTTCTGTGATAATAATTTAGAGTGGTTATATCGTCTTTATCAAGAGCCTTGGCGCTGGAAGCGAATGATGGTACTACCCCATTTTTTCATCAAGTCTGTGTGGGATAGGGGAATGGGCAACGGGGAGTAGGAAGAAAAGGTTATTTAATCACTATTTTTCCTTGTCTTAGTATTTGCCAATTTTTTCCTGTCCATTTAATAACGGTGGAGGGCATGGCTTGGGCAATATTATTTTGATAGTCTAGCACTGCTACTGATGGAAATTTAAGGGCGATCGCCCCCATATCCGTTAAAGCATCCTCCCCTGATAAATTGGCGCTGGTGGTAGCCAAGGCACCCGTTTTACGTAAAATATTCCGTGCCACATCATGATTTGGTACCCTTACCCCAATACTGGTAGGATTTAGAGGATTCATGGTAACAGGCACTTTTGAGGAAGCGGGTAATACCATCGTTAAGGCCCCGGGGAGATATTTATGAGCCATTTCTTGCCATATTTTTAACTCATCATCACTACCCTGCACATATTGCCATATATCTTCCATATCCCCCGTCATCAAGATGAGGGGCTTTTCTTGGGAGCGTTGCTTAAGTTCAAAAATTAAGTCTGCCCGATGGGGGACCACCGCCAAAGCTGGTACCGTATCCGTCGGAAAACTGACCACATAATGGGCGATCGCACTTTGTACTAAATCAGATTGGGAAACAAGAGCCATGGGAAAGTAATTGATAATTGATAATTGAAAATGGATAATGATATAAATAAGAGTTGTTGCGAAATAGGTTTTTTGGAAAATTTAACCCTTATTTAATGAGGGTTTGAGATACGCATATATTTAATTCACAACAAGTTTAATAAGACATTTTGCTAATTTTGAGATTAAGAAGTAGGAAAAGATGGTTAGACTATCGATTTACAACTATAAACGATCAAAAACCATTCCCTACTCCCTATTCCCCATTCCCTGCCCTAACCAGAAAATTTTAGAATCAATAACCCCTATCCCAATTCTGGGGGATGAAGAAAAACTACTTGATCTTTTGAGCAATAATTTTTTGCTCTTTTGCAGTCAACTCAGGGGATTCACCGATAACCTCCCGATACATTTTAATATAATCCTCCGAAGAACGATACCAGCTAAAATCTTGACTCATCGCCCTAATCTGTAATTTTTGCCAAGCATCCTTAAAACGGAAACCCTCATAAGCCCTAATCATAGAAGTATATAAATCCAAAGGTTCGTAACGATCAAAACAATAGCCCAAACCTTGGTCATTAGCAGGTTCAAAAAATGGCACCGTATCCACCAAACCCCCCGTTTTACGAACAATCGGAATGGCACCATAACGCATGGCCAACATCTGACTGATACCGCAAGGCTCAAAACGAGAGGGCATCAAAAACGCATCGATTCCACTATAGACTCGACGGGAAATCGTTTCATTATGGAGTAGTTGCACCGAAATCCTACCCCGATGACGAGCAGAAATTTCCCATAATTGAGTTTCGTAAAAGCGATCGCCCGTACCTAGTATAATTAACTGAGCATCAGTATAAGCCAAAAACCGCTCCAAAGTTTGTAAAACCAAGTCAATCCCCTTTTGCTCTACCAAACGAGTCACCATGCCGATTAAAAAAGCATTACGGTTAATTTCTAACCCCGACTCCTCCTGTAACCTCACCTTATTGAGACGACGCTTTTCGATGGTTTCAGGGGTAAAATTTTGAGCAATTAATCTATCCGTGGCAGGATTATATTTTTCCGTATCGATACCATTAATAATTCCCCTCGTCTTACCACTAATCCAAGACAATAAACCATGTAAATTTTCCCCATACTCAGGAGTCTTAATCTGCGCAGCATAGGTAGGAGAAACCGTATTAACCACATCGGCAAACTGCAACCCCGCCGCCATCGCATTATCCCCCTGCATATGCCATGGACACCAAGTAATTTTCTCAAGCATCTCCCGTCCAGGCCCTTGATAAGCTAAATTATGGATAGTAAACACAGTGCTAATATCAGGAGAATCACTCATCCACACAGGAATCATTCCCGTATGCCAATCATGACAGTGGATAATTTGAGGTTTCCAATAATTCCAAGCAAACTCCGCCGCCCCATTCGCAAAGAAAGTAAAACGCCAATACTCATCATCACCACCATAAACATTACGCCCAGAAAAACAAGGATGTCCAAATAAGTAGAGAGGAACATCTGTTTCAGGTAACACGGTTTCATAGATAGCAAACTTTTGAAACATCGCATCACCCCACCACACAGGCTCAATGGGAATGTCCACCTTATCGGGTAAAAAGCCATAGTAAGGCATAATTATCCTGACATCATGACCTAACTTTCTTAATATCTTGGGTAATGCTCCCACAACATCCCCCATACCCCCAACCTTTGCTATGGGTGACGCTTCCGCTGCCACAAATAAAATTCGCATAGTGATTCAGACTAGATGTGCTTTCTTGATTGACTAGGGTGATTGTGACACAATCTTTGCACCTATGCCAAATTATTTTTTGGGGTTGCTTATTTGGGGTATGAAACATTATTAAACTACAGCAGATATATAATACTAAAACTATTATTACTATTGCCGAACTAAACTAAAAATTACACCTTAATTCACCAACGCCTATGTTTTTATGCCTGAAACCTAACACTTAAAACCCTTTGCCTAATTATTCAACCCCAATTTCATTGGTACGTTTGTATTGACGGTACGCCGCAAAAAATAATCCTAATAAAGTAACGGGAATTAGTCCAATTACAATACCTAATAATAAGGGTTCAATCATTGTTTTCTCCTGGTTTGTTAATTTTTTTTAACTATATGTATTACTATATCACTCCCATAGAAAAGAATTGTACTATGGCTCGCATCCCTATCTTAATAATCATCCGTCAAACGCTCTACCTCAGTCTGATAACTACCATTTTCCCATAACTTGATGACACGAAAACCCGGTAAATCAGAGTCAATGGTCGGTTGCATTGGTGTCACCTGAGAAAAAGTCGAAGGACATCCAAAAAAGTCCAGACTACCACCTACCCCATTATTAATTGAGCGATGATGGAGGGCGTGATGAATATGTCCAAACACCACCAACTCCACCTGAGAAAATGATTCTAATAAACTTACTAACTCATGCCCATTTTCTACCCCAATTTGATCTACCCAATCGATACCTGTGGCAATAGGATGATGATGAAGGGCAATAATGGTAGGTTGATCAGCAAATTGCGTTAATTCCTTCTTTAACCAATCTAGCTGAGTGTTTTCTATATAACCCCCTCCAAATTCTGCTCCCGTCAGCACAGAATCGAGTAATAACAATCGCCATTCCCCTAAATCAATACTTCGATAACCCAAAGAGTCATCATGGGGTAACATTTCCCCTAAAAGATTAACATCATCATGATTACCATGTAGCCAATAAATAGGGCAACTAAACTCTCCCATGGCTTTCAGTAAATATTCATAGGCAACTTTATTACCACCATCCGCCAAATCACCAGTTAATAAAAGTCCATCAGGGTTTATCGATTTCACCCGTTTTAAAATGGCTTGTAAATTTTCCCAAGGATTTTGTCCTCGTAAAAATTCTTCGGGATTATCTAGCAAATGGGTATCTGTAACTTGAATCAGTGTGAGGCTTTTTGTCATATCAAGGTTAAATTAATAAAATTAAGATTTGGCACTATTATGAAGTGGATAAAAGTTAATATATACTATGAGTTTAGAATTACTAACCTTTGCAGAAATATCCATCGAAAAAAACCTCGAGCAATTTCTGATCGTTTTATCAGTTTCCTTGGCTGTGGCAACCATATCTAGGGTTTTTATTTGGTTTAAACAAATTCCTTATACCCTTCTATTGGTAATAGTTGGACTGGGTTTAGCCTTAGTAGATATTAGGTTGGTTAACCTTTCCCCAGAGTTAATCCTCGAAATATTTTTACCCCCGTTACTATTTGAGGCGGCCTGGAATATTCGTTGGAAAGATTTGAAAAACAATCTTACTCCTATCATTCTTTTAGCCATCGTAGGGGTGATTATATCTGTTGCTAGTGTCTCTTTTGCTCTGAGTTATTTTACCACCATCTCTTTGGGGGCAGCATTACTTGTAGGGGCTAGTTTATCAGCTAGTGACCCTGTTTCAGTGATTGCTTTGTTTCGAGAGTTAGGTACGGGCAAAAAACTGACTACCATCATGGAGGGGGAAAGTTTATTTAATGATGGGGTAGCGGTAGTGGCTTTTGTGCTATTGGTAGGTATTCCCCTAGGTAATGAGAGCATTTCCATTACTCAATCCATTGTTCAATTTGGAACATTTGTAGGAGTGGGGGTTGCCGTTGGTTTTATGATTGGTTTTGGTATTTCTTATTTAACCCAGCGCTTTGATTTACCCCTTGTAGAGCAGTCTTTAACCCTTGTTTCGGCTTATGGTGCCTATTTAATTACGGAAAGTTTGGGGGGTTCGGGGGTTATTGGAGTGGTTACGGTGGGCTTGATTTTGGGAAATTTTGGCTCAAGAATCGGCATGAATCCTCGTACTCGGCTCAGTGTTTCTGAATTTTGGGAGTTTTTAGCGTTTTTTGTTAATTCTATTGTTTTTTTATTAATAGGGGATCAGATCGATTTTCCTGTTTTGTTAAATAGTTGGAAACTAATTTTAGTTGCTATTGTTTCTCTTATTGGCAGTCGTTTGGTGGCGGTATTTTTACTATGTGCTATTAGTAATTTAATCACTAAGGAAAAGGTCAGTTGGCGGGAGCAATTAATTCTTTGGTGGGGTGGTTTACGAGGTTCGGTTTCTGTGGCTCTAGCCCTCAGTGTTCCTGTGGTATTGAGCGATCGCCAAGAGGTAATTGGTACGGTATTTGGAGTAGTGTTATTTACCCTTTTGGTACAAGGATTAACGACAAAAACTTTCTTGCAAAAACTTAATTTAATAGGTAATCAAAATATTAAACAAGAATATACTGAATTACTGGCTAGAAGAACGGCTTTAAACAAAGTTTTGGACTACATGAGTGCTATTCCTATTAATACGATGCCTGAAATTGAGCCTGATTTTTATAATTATGAAAAAAATTTAATTCAAGGGCAACTAAATTCAATTCAAGAAAAGCTGACAGAATTGCAAAACCTTAATCCTGAGTTTAAAAATGTGTCGATGCAAAAGCTCAGGGATAATTTAATTTCTGTAGAGGCTGATACCTACGCAGATTTAATTTTATCTGGGGAGTTAAATGAAAATTTATCTCCTATGGTTCAAGAAATAATTGCTACACAAAAGGGAGAATAAAGACTTGAGCATTAATAATGGGTCTTAATATTATCCCATTGTTTTCCTAATTTTAGATTCTGAGGCAAGGGGTTTGGACTCCTTGTCTTGTGATCACAGTAATATCACTTAAATACTTCTTGATGTTTTACTAAGTATGGGACTATGGTATTGAAAAAAAATTAATATAAGTAGGTACATTTTTCAAAAAATTGGGTATGATAAGAACAATACTTAAGTACACACGTTGAGATAACGCCCATGATGCTAATAAATCCCAAAAATTTTAGCAAGTCTCCCTTCCGATTGAGAAAACAATTTCACATCGAACACTTAAGGGATCAGTATGTTCAGTTTGGAGAACAACATCCTTCCATTAACAATATTTGGAAACGTTTAATCGATATTCTTGGGGCTTTGGTTGGTCTAACCGTTACTGCTATTATTTTTATTCCTCTTGCTATTTTTATCTATACTGACAATCCAGGCCCTATTCTTTATTCTCAAGTTAGATGTGGCTTGAATGGGAAAAAATTCACCATTTGGAAATTTCGCTCCATGACGGTGGGTGCGGACAAAAAGCAACATTTAGTGAAAAATCATGCCGATGGTTTTATTTTTAAAAATCCGCAGGATCCTCGCATCACAAAAATTGGTAAAATTTTGAGATCTACTAGCTTAGATGAGTTTCCTCAGTTTTGGAATGTTTTAATGGGAAATATGAGTTTAGTGGGTACTCGTCCTCCTACTCCTAATGAGGTAGTTAAGTATAATGATTATCACCTATTACGTTTAGCTGTAAAGCCCGGTTTGACTGGGGAATGGCAGGTCAAAGGACGCTCTAAGTGCCTTAATTTTAATGAAGTGGTGGGAATGGATTTGGCTTACCAGAAAAAATGGACAGTGTGGTATGATTTATATTTGATTTTTAAAACCATCGAGGTGGTTGTTAAGCGTGAGGGCGCCTGTTAATCATTGAATGAATCTTCCCAATAGTGTTACTTTTAGTCGCATCATTTTAATAATTCCTATTCTCTGGTGTTTGTACCAGCCAATAGAGATTTATCAATGGTGGGCTTGGGGATTATTTTTGGTTGCTTCTTTGACGGATTGGCTAGACGGTTATTTAGCTAGGCGTTTAAATCAGGTTACGGACTTAGGTAAGTTTTTAGATCCTTTAACGGATAAAATTTTGATCATTGCTCCTTTATTGGTTTTAGTCGAGCGTCAGATTATTCCTGCTTGGGGGGTATTTTTAATTTTATTGCGGGAAATTGCGATCGCCGGTTGGCGGGTAAATCCTCAACAAAAGACGGTGTCGGGGGCTAATGTTTGGGGTAAGTTTAAGACTGTGAGCCAGATAAGTGCGATCGCCCTTTTACTGTTACCTGAACATACTTGGGCATTATCCATGGGGATAATTATATTTTGGGTGTCGGTAATACTAACCATGGTTTCAGGGTTAATATACCTTATACCTTCAGCGGAAACCGCCTAATACTCTTCCCTTGTTTTCAAGGTTTCGATACATCTTGGATCAATTAAAGTTGCCTTTTCTGGCTCTCGGGGAAACCAAGGAGCAGTTTTTTTGCAAAATTCTACTAAAATTAACATCACAGGTACTTCAATTAATACTCCCACCACCGTAGCCAAGGCAGCCCCAGAGTTTAACCCAAATAACATTACCGCCGTTGCGATCGCCACTTCAAAATGATTACTCGCCCCAATCAAAGAAGCAGGGGCCGCATCCTCATAGGATAAATTCATCTTCAAAGCAATGACATAAGTAATCAAGAAAATAAAATTAGTCTGCACAAACAAAGGAATCGCAATCAAAAGAATATGTAGAGGATTATTAACAATCAACTCCCCCTTAAAAGCAAACAACAACACCAACGTTAGCAACAAAGCAATGGTTGCCACAGGAGAAAGATAATGTAGAAACCGAGACTCAAACCAAGCCCTACCCTTATGCTTAAAAATCCAATATCTACTAAAAATCCCTGTAATTAAAGGTAAACCCACATATATCAACACAGAAAAAACAATGGTTTCCCAAGGCACACTCAAATTATTAGCCGATAATAACCATTGCCCCAAAGGTGCATATAAAAATAACATCGCCAAAGAATTAACCGCCACCATCACCAAAGTAATCCCCTGATTACTATAGGAAAGATAACCCCACATCAACACCATCGCCGTACAAGGGGCAATACCCAACAGGATACACCCAGCAATATAGGAATCAGCCAAAGAAATCTCTGCCCCCCTAATTATCTCCGTCTCCGATAATATCCCCGAAAAAAGATACCCTAGAAAAAATTGGGCAAAAATAACCATAGAAAAAGGTTTAACCAACCAATTAACCGCTAAAGTTAAAAAAACAGGCTTAGGAGTCTTAACCGCTTTTATAGCTTGAGAAAAATCTATCTTAACCATGATGGGGTACATCATGAAAAATAAACAAATAGCAATGGGAATCGAAACATTATAAACACTAATACTATCCAAAGTTTGGGCAATATCAGGAAAAATTCGCCCCAAACCAATGCCAATAATGATACAGATAACAACCCAAACGGTTAGATACTTTTCAAAAAAACTTAAACTACTTCCCGCTTTTATTGCCTTGGGATTTATATTTACAGCCATATTAAAACAAATTTTATTGGTATATTTAAGGAAAAGTAGAGCCACAGCAAATCATCGTCAAGATATTAGTAAAACTTTTTGTAACAAAGACTTTCTATTTTTAACAAGGAATTTTTGTACCAACAAATTTCACTTTAAGCCAGAACTCACAAGATAATTATAACAGTAAAACTTGGTATGTTCATGTTTCCCATCAATCACAACATTTTCGAGAAGGCACCAGAGAAACCATGAGACGAAAATCCGCCAAATATTGTTCTAAAACCACCAACTGAGATAAATTCAAACTATAGTAAACCCATCTTCCTTCCTGACGAGTACGCACTAACCCCGCTTCCTTTAGGGTTTTGAGGTGAAATGATAACTTAGATTGACTAATATTTAAAACCTCCAATAACTCACATACGCACAACTCTTGATTGCGTAACAAATTTAATACTTCAATGCGAATTGAGTCAGATAGTGCATGGAATCCTTTTTTGATGTTGGTTTTGTTTTCTAATTCTGCAATGCTCATTAAAATTATGGGGGTTGCTGATTTTAGATATGATTTATCATTTAGGCCGGGAACAGGGAACGGGGAACAGGCAATAGTGATAATATTTTGATGTCTTAGTTTTTAGCATCATTCAATTATATTTCATACCATGATTAAGCAATGCCAAATTATGATATTAAGGTACAAAATTTAACCTTGACATTTATCCCCAACCCATTGTCACTATTTGCACAAGAGATAAGTATTTAGGCTATTTTTTTGTTTTTTGCATTCCCATTACCGAGGACCTTAAGATCCATTGTACATCTTCCGATCCCGACCATCAAGGACTGTTAACGGTTAGCCAAAATCTGGGTATGGATCAACAATTTTGGTTTGGTGTACTAATATGATAACTGTCCTTTTCAAAAAGATATAGTTGAGTAAATGCGTAAACTAATTACCAAATACCTGAGTATTTTTACCCTCAGTTTGATTTTTATTGTTAATTTTACTCCCCAAGTCCTTGCCCAATTTCCCTTTTTTCATTTACCAACCAGCAGTGTGGTAGATTTTCCAGAAACCCCAGACTGGGATTTAAACAAAGCTCGTCCATGCGGAAAATATTGGTGTAGTGATGTTTATTTGTTTGGTAACTCAGAAATCATGCAAGAACAATTAACCCTCGCTTTACCAAGAGAAGCAGAAAAAACTTCCGCCGAAATTGCGATCGATGTTGAACAAAGAGCTAAATTTGTACAAAACATTTTTGAGGGAATTTTCCAAAGTATCATTCGTTCAGAATCCTTTGAATTCTTAGAAGAAAGACAGCCTTTAAGTTTTTGGTTTTTAAATAGAGAAAAACCCCGACACCCTTCCACTCCCATCGTAGAAGTAGGAACAGAAAATAATCAAACCGTGGTATTTGTACCCCGTCAACCAGATCTCGGTTTATCATCCCAAGCCCTTATCACCATAACTGAAATAGATGCCAGTGCCAACACTTCTACCATCGAAGAATTAGCACAGGAATGGAGAGCAGATGTAGCTAACTCCATCAGTGATGCTCTTTGGGGTATTGAAATGAATCATCAACAACCCCTGCTAAGATTCCAAATATCAGTGATTGTTATCATAATCACCCTTATCTTCTTGATTTTAGTAGATAAGTTCAAGAGATTTATCAAAAAAATTGCCAAAATACTCCGACAAGAATTACAAGATATAAAACACACCCTCACAGTTGATCCTGAAGCTCACAAAAGAGATGACGAAACAACCCAAGTCAATTCAGAAGCACCATCTCAAAACTATACTCAGCCGTTATCGGGGAGAATACCAACTCAGGCTCAACCCATTCCTAAAAAAATCGAGAAATTTAGAAAATTATTAGGTAGATTATTCAATCAAAGTATTAGTAGTGGTATTCAAGTTATCTCCGAGGGGTTACAAATTCCCACAAAGATATTGCCGACGGTTTATCAACAAACCCAAAATGTAATCAAACAACAATTAAATCTCATTCAGTTAGTCCTTAGAGTCTGTTTATTAGGACAAATTATGGTAATTCTAGTGAGCATAGGTACCATTGTTATTACCTACAGGGAAACCCGTTATCTATTTAACTTGTTTTTCTCCCAAGCAATTTTGATTCCTATAATTTGGATTTGTATTGTTTTGATTGATAAGATAGGAGACTTTTGGATTGATTCGGCACTCAATAGATGGGCAAGGGAAAGACAGGAAATTTTTCCTAATTCTAATCGTCCAACTCTTCGGGTTAATACCTACTCTCCTGCTCTTCAAGGTGCTACTACTTTTCTTTTTACCGTTATCGGTCTCTCTTTAACCTTTGCTTTTACGGGGTTAAATCCTACGGTAATTGCTGGGGCTGGGGCTGCTGCCGTAGTTTTTGCTTTTCTTTCCCGTAATCTGTTGGAGGATATGCTCAATGGTATTTTAATCTTATATACTGATCGTTTTGCCGTGGGGGATGTGGTCGAAATTAATGGTTTTGCGGGTTGTGTGGAAAGTATGAACCTTTACGCCACCGCTTTACGCAACCTTGATGGACAGTTAATCGTAATCCCCAATGGTCACATTTCCACGGTGGTTAATATGACTAAAAACTGGTCTAGGGTTAACTTTACCATTGAAATTGCTTGGGATCAGGATATAAAAACCGCTACTAATCTAATTCAGGAGGTAGCGCAAACCCTCTGTGATGAGGAAGAATGGCAAGAAAAAATCCTCGAACCTGCTGATATTCTAGGCATTGAAAAGGTTTCCCATGATGGTATTATGATTAGGCTTTTGATTAAAACTTTACCTGCCGAGCAATGGGCTGTGGGTAGGGAGTTACGATTAAGGGTTAAAGAGGCTTTTGATGGGGCTGGAATTTCTTTGGGTATTCCTCAAAGGGAAATTTGGCATCGTGAGCCTAATCAGGCTAATGGATTTACCATTGAAGCAAATTAGGTGTTAGGTATTTTTGTGGCTACATCAAGATAACTGTTAAGCAAAAGTTTTAATACGATGGGGCTTAATAAAGACTACCTGATTATTTTTGAGGTTCAAAGAGGTAAATTGTTGTCTAGTGAGGTGAGCAATTATCGGTAAATTATTCTCCAAAACTAACTCAATTTGTACCTCTGCCCCTAGATGAGTAATTCTTTTAATGGTGGTTTTTGTACTTTCATGATCATCATTGGTTAGTAAAATGTCAACCTCGTGGGGACGCACAAACACTTCAGGATGAGAAGAATAATGATCGTGGTTAACGTTAACAAATAAGGGAGTATGACTGGGTAAAATGTTTACCTCCCCGATAAATTTCATCACAAAAGGTGAGGCAGGATGATCATAAATTTGGGCTGGAGTGCCGATTTGCTCAATAACTCCGTGATTCATTACGACAATTTCATCGGCTACTTCCATGGCTTCTTCTTGGTCATGGGTAACAAAAACGCTGGTAATATGGACTTCATCATGGAGTCTTCTTAACCACGCCCTCAAATCCTTCCGCACTTTAGCATCTAATGCCCCAAAAGGTTCGTCTAATAACAATACTTGGGGTTGTACCGCTAAAGCACGAGCGAGGGCTACCCTTTGCCTTTGTCCTCCTGATAGTTGGGATGGGTAGCGATCGCCCAAACCCTCTAATTGAATCAAATCGAGCAATTCAGCCACTTTATGTTTAACTTGATTTTTCGGTGTTTTACGAATGCGCAAACCAAAAGCAATATTTTCTCTGATGGTTAAATGTTTAAAAAGAGCATAATGTTGGAAAACAAAACCAATATTACGTTGACGAATATCAAGATGGGTGGTGTCTTTACCATTAATAATTACTTGACCATTATCGGGAGTTTCTAACCCTGCAATTACCCTCAAAAGGGTTGATTTTCCTGAACCAGATGGGCCGAGTAAAGCAACTAAAGTATTTGGTTTTACCTCTAAATTAATGTCTTTTAGAGCTTGAAAATTACCGAAATTTTTATTGACTTGATTAATAATAATACTCATTTTTTTATGTATATAGTTTTATGAAAAAGTGAATTAGTGAAACTAGGGAACGGGGAACAGGGAACGGGGAATAGGCAATGGTTTTTTTTTTCATTATTTCCCCCCTTATTAAGGGGGGTTAGGGGGGATCAAATCTTGGTGAAATGTTCCAAAATTTCCTTAGCAATAAGAGTTACTACCGCCAACAAAACCAATACCACCGCTGCCGCAAAAGCCGATTGAGTTTGATAGTTTTTGTAAGCTAATTCCACGAAAATAGGTAAAGATGCTGTTTTACCGATGACATTGCCAGAAACAACGGCGATCGCACCATATTCCCCCATCGCCCTAGCATTAGTCAGCAAAACCCCATAGAGTAAGCCCCAACGAATACTAGGCAGAGTTACTCGCCAAAATACCTGCAAATCATTCGCCCCCAAACTTCTAGCCGCATCCTCCTGCTCCGTACCAATTTCCTCCAACACAGGGATTACCTCCCTTGCCACAAAAGGCATCGTCACAAAAATTGTCGCCAACACCATGCCGGGTAAAGCAAAAACAATTCTCACATCAAGATATTCCACCAACCAATTTAACCAACCATTACGCCCATACAAAAGCACCATCATTAATCCAGCCACCACAGGCGAAATCGAAAAAGGCAAATCGATAATACTCATCAAAAACGCCTTACCTCGAAAATTATTCCTCGCAATCACCCACGCCGCACACAAACCAAACACCGTATTGAGAGGCACACTAAACACCGACAACAGCACCGTTAACCATACCGCCTGAATAAATTCCCGTTGTTGAATAGCCTGTAAAAAAGTGGGAATCCCCTCCTTAAACGCCTCATAAAACACCGAAACAGCAGGAATTAGTAAAATCAATCCCAAATAGGCAAATACAACGAAAATTAGCCAATTTTTGCCCGTATTTAGCTTTTTAATTGTCTGCATAACGTTTGCCCCACTGCTGTAACAGATTAATAATCAATAACAAAACCAAAGAAATAAACAATAATACTGTCCCGATAACCGTCGCCCCCACATAGTCGTATTGTTCCAGTTTTTGCAGTACCAACACAGGGGGAATCAAATCCCTAAAAGGAATGTTAGAAGCAATAATGACAATAGTTCCATAAGAGCCTACAGCCCTCGAAAAACCCAACGCCACCCCAGCCGAGATAGCAGGAAGTAAAGGCGGTAAGATAACTAGGCGAAAAGTTTGCCAATCCGATGCCCCCAACGACCAAGCCGCTTCCTCAATTTCCGCTCCCATTTCTTGTAATACTGGCTGTAAACTGCGAACGACAAAAGGTAAGGCAATAAATAACATTGCCACAAATACCCCCAAAGGTGAAAACGTAATCTGAATACCAAAAGGAGTAAAAAACTGACCAATCCAACCATCCTCGCCATATACCGTTGCCAAGACTAAACCCGCCACCGTAGTGGGTAAAGCAAAAGGAACATCAATGGTGGCATCAATGATTTTTTTACCCCAAAAGTCATAACGCACCAATACCCAAGCCGTTAAAGTTCCCATCACAGCGTTAATCAAAGAAGCGATTAGGGCAGTGGCAAAAGTAAAAATATAAGATGCAATAGCAACCTCAGCGGTGGCCTCCTGCCAAAAATTTGCCCATCCTAAACTGGCGGATTCTGCCACCAAAGCAGCCATGGGAATGATTAAAATGACCGCAAGAAAAATGATTGTTACTGCCCAAGGGATGAAAAATTTACGAAAAATATTTTTAATGACTTCTCGATAGTTGACAGGAATTTTTGGTGGTGGATTTAACGAACTAATCATAATTTTATTTTCTTAATGAGTATTTACCTTTTAATGCCTGATTTCCCACTCTCCTAAGCCCCAAGAATCTTTAACAATTTGTTGACCGTTTCCCGTTTGACTCCAAACTTCTATTTGTAAATCGGATAAATAATTTAAAGCCTCTTGAATGGAGGTTTTTTCTCCCGACAAAATAAGATTAAACCAACCATCTTTGTCAGAATATTCACCTAACATGGCAGAGGTGATATTGACTTCTAAATTGTGCTTAGAAGCGAGATCAACAATAATGGGTTTATCGTGATGGCGAGGGGGGATATGGATAGAAATTTTGATGGATTGTTTATCTTGAATTTCTTGAGTTGTCATAATTGATTCTCCATAGCTGTGATGAAATTTTTAATTATTCCCCCCTTGTTAAGGGGGGCTAGGGGGGATCAAATTCCGAGTATTGGGGGAATTCAATTAATTTATTGTTACTGAACCTGAATATAAAAAAAGGTTTATTACTATCTTCTCGAAATGGCCTGATCAAAAATCGCTCCATCATTGAAAAAATCGGGTTGTGCTTGATTCCAACCGCCAAAATCTTCGATGGTAAAGAGATTTTCCACCACGGGAAACCTGTCACTAAATTCCGCAAAAACTTCCTCATTGACAGGACGAAAACCAGCCTCAGCAAATGCTCTTTGGGCTTCTACCGTATAGAGAAACTCCACAAAAGCCTCGGCAACTTCCCTAGTACCTCTCCTATCTACATATCCATCCACCACTGCCACGGGCCCTTCGATGGAAATGTTGTAATCAGTAGGGATAACGTAAGGTTGAACTCTGCCTTGGGATTCTGCAAGTAATAACTCATTTTCGTAGTTCATTAATACATCCCCCTGGTTTCTGCTGTAGAACACATCAGAGGCTTCCCTTGCATCTCGGGGAAGGGTGGCAACACTGCTGTAAACTTGTCCTACAAATTCTTTTGCTTGTTCTACGGTGCCTCCTGCTTGGGTGACACTACCCCAAAGGGCGAGGAAATTCCAACGAGCGCCCCCGGAGGTTTTAGGATTGGCGGTAATTACGCTAATATCTGGATCTGCTAAGTCTTGCCAGTTTTCAACCTTTTCTCCTCCTTCTCTACTGACAAGGGCAACTACGGAGCGAGTAATAATACCATTTTGCCCCGATACGGCGTTTTCCCACCCCGGTTCAATTAATCCTGCTTCTTGGAGAGCATAGGTATCGGAAGAAAGGGCAAGGGCTACGATGTCCGCTTCTAAACCGTCTATTACCGCCCTAGTTTGAGATCCTGAGCCACCATAGCTTTGGTCAATGGTTACTTTTTGTCCTGTTTCTGCTTCCCAGTATTCGACAAATTGAGGAACGATTTTTTCATAAGCTGCTTGGGTTACCGCATAACTAACCAGAGTTAGGGTTACTTCTTCTTGGTTTACTTCTCCTCCTGTGGCGTTTCCTGTGGTGGTGGGGGAGGCACAACTGGCGATTACTCCACTAACGGTTAATCCTAACAAAAACTTCCCGAATAATCTTCTTTGCAATTTCATCGCTCATGTTCTACAAATTGTGTTGACTACTATCATAATAAGTTTTTAAATAATTTTCAATACATTTTGAAAATATTCTTACGTTAAAAAGTGATTCTTTTGAAAAATAGTAAACAGAATGTAGATGATGGCTATACCAAAAATGACTACTACGAAACTAAACAAAATATGGATATACTAATCTAATCGACATACTAAAAGTTTATTTTTATTGCCTTGGGTGTAATGAAAAACATTTAAAGCACATTTTCAAGATTTTATCGGAACTGAAATGATATTCTCAGAGTTATTTTTTTTAATTGCTATTTTTTTTGTTACTAGCATGGTTGGAGTAGTAACGGGAGGAACTTCTCTGATTACTGTCTCTACAATGTTGGAGTTTAATATTGAACCAGCAAGGGCGATCGCCACTAATATGTTTGCCTTAATATTTATGAGTATCGGGGGTACTATTCCTTTTTTAAAAAGTGACGTGCTGAAACGTCCAGATTTACCTTTATTGTCGGTTTTAACA
Organism: Cyanobacterium sp.; assembly: GCF_054166785.1. Lineage (NCBI taxonomy): Bacteria > Bacillati > Cyanobacteriota > Cyanophyceae > Chroococcales > Geminocystaceae > Cyanobacterium > Cyanobacterium sp. Next base: position 6,586 of record NZ_JBSZCP010000057.1, on the reverse strand, counting down.
GTTATTGGCTCAATTTTGGGGGCTTTACTGGTAATTGTTATCCCTGCTGATACCATGCCGTTGTTAATATCTATCTTCATGATTGCCGTAACGGTTTTTTCAGTAATTAACAAAAATAAAGGCATCGAAAAAAAAGAAAAATCAAGCCCTACAGCTTTAAAAATCGGCTACGGTTTAACTTTTGGTTTAGGTATTTATGGGGGGTTTTTTAGTGGTGGTTATGTAACAACTTTAACGGCTTGTTTTATCGGCTTTTTGAATATGACATTTTTGGAAGCCGTAGCCATAACCAAGGTTTTAAATATCTTTTCTTCCATAATTGCAACCCTAATTTTTATGACTCAAGGTTTAGTTGATTATCAGTTGGGTATCATTTTGGGAGTAACGATGTTTTTTGGGGCATTACTGGGGGCGAAAGTCGTTACAAAGATGAGTAACCTATGGTTGCGGAGAATTTTTCTGGTGGTGGTAATTTTCTTGGCGGTGCGCAATTTGTGGCAATGGATGAATTAAAGTTTATTTTAAGATTAATTGAAATTTAACGGTAAATATTCTGTAACTGTGGGAAAATATGCCTAGAAGACTAAATCAAGTTATCGGGCAACAATGACAAGAAAAAATCCTAGTGAATCTAACATTATTACTTTTTTAATTAATCACTCCTATTTGTTTAAGGGTTTAGATGAAAAAGAATTAAGCTCTTTTTTGCCTTCTGATAGTCTCACTAGGGAAAAATTATTTTCTAATCGCCCCGTTTTCACTGCCTTTTCCCCCGATGAAGATTTAGATAGTTTATATGTTGTTTTAGAGGGTGGCCCTATAATATTACGGAGTAATCCCCTCGATCGCATTTTATCTTTAACCTATAGTGGTGGTTGTTTTGGAATGCGTAGTTTACCCTTTAGCCATGGTTTGGCTAGTAAAGGTTTTCCTAGTCTGGTGGAGGCTTATAAAACTACCTATGTAACCAAAATTCCCCTTGATGCTCTCAAACAAATATACGATCATTTTGAGGTAGTGGGCGATCGCTATGCTAAACTTTTTGAACTAAGGGAAAAATTTACCTATCACCTCCTCAACTGTAGCAGTTACCCCCCCCAAGCAGTGGCATCCTTATTAAGGGCGTTAATTTATCAAGAAAGAGAATTAAATAATCAACCCAATGATAAAGGGATTTATATCCTTGATTTGGCGGTGGAAGTAATAGCAAAAGCCTGTCAATTAAATCAGCGCACCGTAGAACAAGTTTTAAAAGGAATGCAAAAAGAAGGGCTAATTAAACTAGATAAAAATAACAGCACTTCCGATGATGTGATACATATTTTACAACCAGAAGAATTAAAAGAAGTTTATAGTGCAACCAGAGATAAAGTTTCTTGGTGGCCTTTAAAATAATAAGACATTTTCCGAATGTGCAAAAAAGAGTCGTTTTGATAATTAATACTTATTCTTGGATTATGATTTCTAAATTCTAATTAACCATAGAGATCTATCTATTAAGGGAAATTTGTGGGATAATTGTGAGGTTTAAGTAAAAAAGTATAGTTATCCATGCCTGAAGCAGTAGGAGTTATTCAAACTTTGGGTTTTCCCTCTATCTTGGCGGCTGCCGATGCGATGGTAAAAAGCGCCCGAGTTACCCTTGTTTATTTTGATAAGGCAGAAAGTGGTCAATTTGCGATCGCCATTAGGGGTGCAGTATCCGAAGTAAACCGAGCCATGGAGGAGGGGTTAATCAAGGCGGAGGAAGTGTTTGGCGGTGAAGTGATGACCCATTACATTGTGCCAAATCCCCCTCCCAATGTGGTAGATGTATTACCCATTGCCCATAATGAAGTTTCTAATCCTTATCGGATGTAAACCTTGTTGTTAGTTTAATACAGTTATTTAATTTTTAAAATTAAGTTTTTATATTTTCATAAAATTATAGGAGTATATATAGATTATGCCTTCACAATCAGCCATTGGCTCTATTGAAACAAAAGGATTTCCCGGGATTTTAGCCGCCGCCGATGCCATGGTAAAAGCTGGTAGAGTTACCCTTGTGGGATATATCAGGGTTGGTAGCGCCCGTTTTACAGTGAATATTCGTGGGGATGTTTCAGAAGTGAAAACCGCCATGGCCGCAGGAATCGAAGCGGTGAAAAAAGCAGAAGGTGCAACCCTCGAATCTTGGGTCATTATCCCCCGTCCTCATCAAAACGTATGTGCGGTTTTACCCATTGATTATACTGATGAAGTGGAAACCTATCGTCAGGCAGTGGAAGGAAATACTGCTCCCTATCTTCCTTCTCAATCATAAATAATTTTAAAGGGTTGAATAATGTTCAACCCCTACAGATAATCATTTAATTTTTAGCGTCCGTATAATTGGCGATCGCACTTATATAAATAAAATGTGTCAAGAGAATAACAGCCCAAATACCTGTTAACCAAGTAATCCAAGACCATTGGGCGTGTTGTAGGTTGTGGAAAAACCACGCTCCTGAATTTACAGCAGTAAATGCAGCAACATGAACAGCGAAATTCATGCGATCGTCTAATTTTCTATATTTTAGATCATTTTCTCGATCTGGTTCTCTGGGCCAACGTGGAGGCATAATTTCTCTTCGATACTAACTTCAATTTCTAATCTATTTTATCTTAACCTTAATGGGATGGCTATGGAATAGCTTTAAGTTAAACCTTCAATCCTTTAGATGCCAACCACTCAGGATTATAAAGCCGAGATTGATAACGACCACCACCATCACATAATACCGTAACAATACGATGACCCGGTCCTAGTTTTTTGGCTACCGCTACCGCCGCCGCCACATTAATGCCCACAGAGCCACCCATAAACAAACCTTCTTTGTATAATAGTTGATAGATAACCCGAACAGCTTCTTGGTCATCTATTCTCACCGCATCATCAATGGGTACCCCTGTCATATTAGCCGTGATGCGACTATTGCCAATGCCCTCGGTGATGGAATTGCCCTCCGCTCTTATTTCTCCCGTTTTCACATAACTATATAAACCACTGCCCATGGGATCCGCCAAAATACATTTGATATTGGGGTTTTGATCCTTCAAAAATAAAGAAACTCCAGCAAAAGTTCCCCCTGTGCCTGTGGCCGCTACCCAAGCATCTATTTTATGATCTGTTTGTTCCCAAATTTCTTTGCCCGTAGTTTCGTAGTGGGCTTGACGGTTGGCAAGGTTATCAAATTGATTTGCCCAGATGGCGTTATCCATTTCCTCCGCAATTCTGCCAGACAGTTTTACATAGTTGTTCGGATCTCTGTAAGGCACCGCAGGAACGGCTCTTACCTCTGCTCCAAGGGTGCGGAGGGTATCCATTTTTTCTTGGGATTGGGTTTCAGGAATAACAATAATACATTTGTATCCCTTAGCATTGCATATATGAGCTAAGCCGATGCCCGTATTCCCCGCAGTACCTTCTACCACTGTGCCACCTGGTTTTAATAGACCCTTTTCCTCTGCTTCTTTGATAATATACAAGGCGGCTCTATCTTTCACCGAACCCCCGGGGTTAAGAAATTCGGCTTTACCTAATATCTCGCATCCTGTTTCTTCGCTAAAGCTATGTAAACGAATGAGGGGAGTATTACCAATGGTGCCGACGAAGCCTTGTTTTATATCCATTATGATGTACGTTGCTTTTATCTTTTTCTTTTGTAATTTTTCTATCTTACCGAAAAATGAAGACCCTAAATTAGCAATTGATAATTGACCATGGATAATTGAGAATTAATAATAAATCCTTCAGGATACTAATGTAACGAACAATAGGCAATGGGCAATGGTAATAATAGTTCTAGTGTTATATGTTTGCTAATGTTTAATACCCCTAACCCTTGCAATCTAAAATCTAGGATTGTTGATATTTATATATATCTTCTATCAGTTCGATCCAGCCTGTGGTAAGGGATGCTAAGATGCGATCGCCCTTATCCTTCGTTGCCACCGTGGCATCACCGATTACACCACTCTTGCTTAACTCCTTCGTCACCCACGGAAAAGGTAAACGCCCCTCAAGGGATAACAAACTATCCTTACCCAAATCCTTCCCATATTCTTTTACAGCCAAATCCATCTTTACCTGATGGGGCAAAAGAGACAACATTAAACTCGTTTCCGCATCCCCTGCGTGGATTCCTTCCTTACCTTCTTTTTCCGTCATCAAATCTTTAGTAATGTGAGGCACACGCCAAGTAAAAAAAGGAAACACCAAAAAATCATGATGCTCTTGGTGCAAATCACGGCTAATAATATCTAATATCTGGGGTTGCCCTCCGTGGGAATTCATCAAAACCAACTTACGAAACCCAGCCCGATAAATACTTTCTGCCGTTTCCCTTAATACCCTTAATAAAGTTTCCGCTGATAGGCTAATGGTGCCTGGAAAGTCTAAATGTTCGTTAGATTTACCATAATACAGAGTTGGTAAAGCATAGGCTGGGATGTTAGGGGATAAACCCTCCAAAGCCTTACCCAATACCCCCTGACTGATAGCTGAATCTACCACCAAAGGCAGATGATGTCCATGTTGCTCAATCGCCCCTATGGGTTGAATTATAACGACATTTTCTTTATCGGGCATCTGCTCAATTTCTTGCCATGTAAGATAGGCAAAAAAACGCTCTGGAGGGATAAAACCGTGAATCATAATATTATTAGGGAATAGGAAATGGGCAATGGTTTTTTCTACTATAATTATCCATTATCCATTATCCATTATCCATTCTCAATTATCAATTATTATTGTGAACTATTGGTTAATGAAATCTGAGCCTAGGGCTTATAGTATTGACGATTTACAACAAGATGAAACTACCATCTGGGATGGGGTTAGAAATTATCAGGCTCGGAATATTCTTAAACAAATGAATAAAGGGGATTTAGCCTTTTTTTATCATTCTAATTGTAAACCCCCTGCCATCGTTGGTTTAATGGAAGTGGTTGAAACTAATGTCGTTGATCCTACCCAGTGCGATCGCACTTCACCCTATTTTGATAGTAAAGCAACCCCAGAAAAACCCCGTTGGCATACGGTGAGGGTAAAATTTAAAGAAAAATTTGCTCAACCATTATCCCTCGATACCCTCAAAAACACTTTTAATCCCGATGATTTTTTGGTGGTTAAAAAAGGTAATCGATTATCGGTAATACCCGTAAATGATGCCGTTGCACAAGAAATATTAAGGTTAATTAGGGGTAATGAGTAATGAGTAATGAGTAATGAGTAATGAGTAATGGGTAATGAGTAATGAGTAATGGGTAATGGGAATTTACTGCCCACTGCCCACTTCCCACTATCCACTACCTACTTCAACATCAAAGCCACTTGCTTGGCAAAATAAGTTAAAATCAAGTCTGCCCCTGCTCTTTTCATGCTGGTAAGGGTTTCAATGACAATTTTCTTCTCATCAATCCATCCCTTTTCTGCGGCAGCTTTAATCATGGCATATTCACCACTGACGTTATAGGCAACCACAGGAATGTTAGTATAATCTCTGATTTGACGGACAATATCAAGATAAGCAAGGGCTGGTTTTATCATGACCATATCTGCCCCCTCCGTAATGTCTAACTCTACTTCGGTAATGGCTTCACGGGAGTTGGCAATGTCCATTTGATAGGTTTTTTTGTCGCCAAATTTAGGTGCTGACTCAAGGGCATCACGGAAAGGACCATAATAAGCAGAGGCATATTTGGCAGAGTAGGCGATGATACCCACATGGGTAAACCCTGCTTCGTCAAGGGCTTCACGAATTACCCCAATTCTACCGTCCATCATATCGGAGGGGGCAACCATATCTGCGCCAGCTTGGGCTTGGGATACGGCCATTTTGGCTAATACTGCCACGGTTTCATCATTAAGGATTTCCCCATCTACTACGATACCATCATGACCGTAGGGGGAATAAGGATCAAGGGCTACATCGGTGATAATGGTAATTTCGGGTACTTCTGCTTTGATGGCTTTGATGGTGCGCTGTACTAATCCATCGGGATTATAGCTTTCGGTGCCTTCGTTATCTTTTTTGTCGTCTGTTACTAGGGGAAAAAGGGCGATCGCCTTTATACCTAATTCATAGCATTCTTTTACTTCTTTGATCAACAAATCAAGACTATAACGATAACAGTCTGGCATGGAAACAATCTCTTGTTTAAGATTTTCCCCCTCCATGACAAACACAGGATAAATTAAATCATTAACCGTTAATTGGGTTTCTTGTACCAGCGCCCGTAGTGCTGAAGTGCGACGCAAACGGCGAGGACGATTTGTAAGGTTATATAAGGGCATTTCTAATAAAATTTTTTCATGAAAACATGGGCAACATACTATTATACGGGAGTTTCGGTTTTTCCCCCTCCCTCGTTAAATAAATTAATATTTTGAGAAGTAGGAAGTGGGTAGTAGGCAGTAAATTCCCATTACTCATTACTCATTACTCATTACTCATTACTCATTACTCATTACTCATTACTCATTACTCATTACTCATTACTCATTACTCATTACTCATTACTCATTACTCATTACTCATTACTCATTACTCATTACTCATTACCC
>NZ_JBSZCP010000056.1:0-6345 GCF_054166785.1 Cyanobacterium sp. | reverse complement strand
TGGGGAAAAGTTTCTTTCTGGTCTGGCTCTTACTATGTTTCCAGTACAGGGGGAGCTACTATCGAAAAGCTCAAACAGTACATAAAGAATCAGGAAGGAGGGAAATAAAATTGGGTGTTGCTATCCTTCCCCAATCCGCTACGCTGAGATTGGGGACTGCCGCAACCGACATTCAATTATTGATTACTCATTATCATTAGTTTGGCTTTATGATTTTGATAGTAAAAATATTTAAATCCTATAGTAACTGTGACTAAAAAAACTACCTGGAGCGATCGCTTTGAAACCTCTTTACATCCTATCATTGCTGAGTTTAACGCCAGTATTGGCTTTGATATTGAATTGATCGAATATGATTTAACTGGCTCGGTAGCCCATGCCAAAATGTTGGCAAAAACAGGTATTATCACCCCTGAGGAGGGAGAAACCCTTGTGACAGGACTAGAACAAGTGCGTCAAGAATATCGGGCAGGAAATTTTAACCCTGGCATTGACCAAGAGGATGTCCATTTTGCGGTGGAAAGAAGGCTAACGGAAATTGTGGGCGCAGTGGGGAAAAAGTTGCACACGGGGCGATCGCGCAATGACCAAGTGGGGACGGATATTCGTTTATATTTACGGGATCAAATCAAACAAATTCAAGAATTATTACGAAACTGGCAATTAGCCCTTTTAAACCATGCACAAAACCACGTAGAAACCCTCATCCCCGGATATACTCACCTACAACGGGCGCAACCCATCAGCTTGGCTCATCACCTTATGGCATACGCTCAAATGGCACAAAGGGACTGGCAACGACTAGAACAAATTTACGATCGCACCAATATCTCCCCCCTCGGCTGTGGTGCTTTGGCTGGTACTACCTTCCCCATTGACCGTCACTATAGTGCAGAATTACTAAATTTTGGCTCTGTGTATGAAAATAGCCTTGATGGAGTCAGCGACAGGGATTTTGCCATCGAGTTTTTAAGTGCTTCTAGTCTGATTATGGTACACCTAAGCCGCATCAGTGAGGAGATGATTTTGTGGGCATCCCAAGAATTTAGCTTTATTACCCTCAAAGATAGTTGCTCCACGGGTTCTAGTATCATGCCCCAAAAGAAAAATCCAGATATTCCTGAATTAGTGCGCGGTAAAACAGGGCGAGTATTTGGACACCTACAGGCTATGTTAACCATCATGAAAGGTTTACCCCTAGCCTATAACAAAGACTTACAGGAAGACAAAGAGGGTATCTTTGATACGGTAAAAACCGTTAAGGGTAGCTTACAGGCGATGACTATTTTGTTATCCGAAGGGTTAGAGTTTCGCACCGCTAGGCTAGAGGAGGCAGTTAATGAAGACTTTTCCAATGCCACCGATGTAGCGGACTATCTAGCGTCTAAAGGTGTGCCTTTCCGTGAGGCTTATAACTTGGTGGGTAAGGTGGTTAAAACTTCCCTCAGTGCAGGAAAACTATTAAAGGATTTAACTTTATCAGAATGGCAAGAGTTACACCCTGCCTTTGAAAATGACATTTATGAGGCGATCGCCCCGAAACAGGTGGTAAAAGCCCGTAATAGCTATGGAGGAACAGGTTTTGATCAGGTTCATAGGGCGATCGATAATCTTAAAACGTTGATTAACGAGGGCAATGGGGAATAGTTTTACTATAATCTAAGTCTCAAAGTATCCTAAAAATCCTATTTTCAACTCAGGTTAAACTACCCCAATAATTCAATAGTTGATGGATTTAATTAGCGGGTAGTTTTTCTGATAAAAAAGTTTAGAAAATAAGGTCAAATAAATTTTATTCATACAAGCAATAGCCTTAACCAGCAAAATCAGTATTTTTAAAAAAATCATTATATTACCACAATAAAAAAATGTCCAATATTTTACAAGCCTGTTTAACAGTTATGAGAAATATTAATACTGAAATATATAATGTTAATACAGGTAAAAATAGAATTAATAATGTTGGTCAAGGCTTAGAAATTTTCATACAAGATATATTCGCTAATACATTACAAGAAAAAGATGAAAATATACGCTTACAAAAAATATCTCAAGTATATTCTTATTTAGGGAATAAAAATAATCCCCCTGATTTAATTTTAAAAAATGGGGATGCTATTGAAATAAAAAAAATAGAATCTAATAACTCCAGTATTGCTTTAAATAGTTCTTATCCCAAAGATAAACTATATAGTAATAGCCCGATGATAACTAAATCTTGTCGAGAATGTGAAAGTTGGCAAGAAAAAGATATAATTTATAGTATTGGATACGTTAAAGATGGTTTGTTAAAAACTTTATGTATGGTTTATGGTGATTGTTATACCGCCGATTAAAGTATTTATCAAAGAATAAAGTTAATTATATCTAAAGGAATTAATAATATTTCCGATCTGGAGTTTACTGAAACTAAAGAATTGGGGAAAGTAAAAAAAATTGATCCTTTAGGCATTACAGATTTAAGAATTAGAGGAATGTGGCATATTGCTAATCCCATTAAGGCATTTAATTATCTATTTGAAGTTAATAATAATTATCAATTTTCATTAATTGTTTTGATGAAAAAACAAAAGTATTTATCTTTTTCTCAAACTGATCGTCATTCCATAGAATCCTCTAAAGAATTAGGAATAAAAGATGTGAATATTAAAAATCCAAATAACCCAGCTCAGTTAATAGAGGGAAAGTTAATTACTTTTTATAGATAACTTTAATCATCATCGTAGGAGATAAAAAAGTGAAAATAGTATCCTTATTTTCAGGGGCTGGAGGATTAGATAAAGGTTTTGAAAAAGCAGGTTTTTCTACTATTTGGGCTAATGAATATGATAAAGACATTTGGGAAACTTTTAGAAATAATTTTCCTAATACTCATTTGGATCAACGTTCAATAACCAAGATTCCTTCCGATGAAATTCCTTATTGTGATGGTATTATTGGAGGTCCTCCCTGTCAAAGTTGGAGCGAAGCAGGGGCATTAAGAGGTATTGACGATAAAAGAGGTCAATTATTTTTTGAATTTATTAGAATTTTACGGGATAAAAAACCATTATTCTTTTTAGCAGAAAATGTGTCGGGAATGTTGGCCAAAAGACATCATCAAGCCCTATATGATATTCAAAAGTTATTTATGGAGACTGGTTATATTCTCTCTTTTTCCCTTTTAAATGCACTTGATTATGGCGTACCACAAGATCGTAAAAGAGTCTTTTTTATAGGTATTAGAAAAGATTTAAATTTTGAATTTCAATTTCCTCAAAAAATCAATCAATCCAAAGTTTTAAAAGATGTTATTTGGGATTTACAAGATAGTGCTATTGCCGCAGTTAATAAAACCTATACCAATGGTGGTAAATGTTTTATTGCTAATCATGAATATTTAACAGGAGGATTTTCGAGCATTTATATGTCTCGTAATAGAGTAAGAAGTTGGGATGAGCCTTCTTTTACCATTCAGGCTGGGGGAAGACACGCACCGATTCACCCCCAAGCCCCTAAAATGCCCTTAGTGGATAAAGATAAACGCATTTTTGCTTCTGGTTATGAACATCTTTATCGTCGCTTGAGTGTCAGGGAATGTGCAAGGATTCAAACTTTTGATGATGATCATATTTTTTACTATCAAAATGTCAATGCAGGTTACAAGATGGTAGGAAATGCGGTGCCTTGTCAGTTGGCTTTCCATTTAGCAATGGCAATTCAAAAGCAAATAGATAAACCCACTAATAGCTATCAACAAAGGGTTAGGTTGCATTCTCAAAAACAACTAAGTTTGTTTTAAAATAATTCGATTTCAGCAAGTAATAGACTGGCAATAGAGTTGAAGTGTATAAAAGAAAATCTGAAACCTTAGTTATCCATTATCCTCCCCCTGCTTTCACAGGCAAACCCTTTTTGTTGCCAAGTCTCAAGGTCAACATCCGCAAGGTTAATAACCTTATGACAAGGGGGATTTATAAATTGCCCTGCCCATGCCCACCATAGACTACGAGTAACATCTAGTTTTGTCTTTAAATCGCTTTCATGGTTTGCAGGAATACCATCAACTTCAGGAATACCGTTAACATCTACTGCCATTCCCTGAGATATTAAACTAATTTTTGCCATCATGCCCGCACGGGGAAGATGAGTCTCGGAAGTAATCATTTTTACTTTCCTGACTCCCCAACTTTTGAGAATAGGCACGGAAAAAAAGAAGTTGTCGAAGGTAGAATCGGCGCAGGTTTCTAACCAAGTATTATCCAACCTTGCCCCTTCCCTTTCAAATAGTAATAATATACAAGGATCATCAGATCCTGTGGAAATAATGATAGGAATATCGGGGTTTTCCTTGGCAACCTGTGCAATATAGATTTCTCTGGTAATGCTTCCTCCTAATACCAAGTAGGCATCCGTGGGCTGTTGGGCATTTTGTTGGGCTTGAAAAACGTTAGCGAGTAGATGGAGGGTAATAATGGTTATTATCCCCAAGATGAAGAATAAAACTATTTTTAGCAGTTTTTTTAAGGTACGGTAGCCCTTTTTAGCTCCAATCTTCTTCTTCATTTTCTACTCGTTTTTTGCCATATATTTTCCCTTGGGAGTGTAATTTTCTTACCTGTGAGAAAAGTTCGTCTTCCGTCATGTCCCACTGTTGCAAAATCACATCTAAATCCCGCTGAATATCCCTTGCCCCCGGAAAGTTGTGGTAACGAATCCTTAACCTAGCTACTTCTGCCATGTGATGTTCGGTTTTATCTTCTACGAAAATTTTTTGTACAATTACCCTATCAATGTGGGCTTGGGGATGTTGTTGATCTCTGATCATGGATTTTCGCTCACTAAACCTCCACCTCTTTGCCAAAGGTCGATTCTGGTATTAAAAGAACCCGTTGCCAAGATATTACTATCGGGGCTAAAGGTTAGGGTTTGCACCCAGTCTCTATTGTAGGGGATGAAGGCTAGTTCTTGGGTAGTATTAAAATCCCAGATTCTTACTCCATCGTTGCCTCCACTAGCGAGGGTTGTACCGTCGGGGGATAGGGCTATGGTGCGAATGCGATCGCCATGGAGTCCAAATTCAGCTACTTGTAAGCGGGTTTCTAAATTCCACATCTTAACGCTTCTTTCTTGGGAGCTGGTAAGAATGTTATTGCCATCGGGAGTAAAAATTAACCCTGTAATTTGGGAGCTATGGGGGGTAAATTCTCTGATTCTTCTGGCGGTGGTTAAATCCCAGAGGGTTACTTTTCCTGAACCGTCACCACTGGCCAAAATTCTTCCTTCGGGATGAATGGCTAGGGCGTAGGTAGGATTGCCCACACTATTTAAGATGTAAGATAGTCGTCTAAATTCTAAGTTCCATACCCTGATGCCATCTAACGCTCCACTAACTAAGGTTTTACTGTCAGGGCTAATGGCGATCGCCATTACATTATTAGCGTGGCTTAAAAAAGTTGTTTCATGTTCCCCTGTTTTGCCATTCCAGATACGTATATCAGAGGCTTGACCAGTAGTGACAATACTTTTACCATCAGGACTATAAACAAGGGTATTAACCGCTGAACCGTGCGCCCTTTGATTTTTTAATGGTCTGCCCGTTTCTACTTCCCAAAACCTCATGCGGGGGTCATTAAAACTGCCCACACTCACTAAAGTATGTCCATCGGGGGTAAATGCTAATCCATTAACAGGGGATGTGTGTTCTTCTAAACTAAGTAAAAATCCTAAATCTCCCCAACGGTTGCCAATATTTGCCAAGTTAGGATTACGGAAAAAACGAGTTTCTATATTTTGCTCAGAGGGTTCTGACTCTGCTTCACTGGGAGAGGTTAAAAAAACATTCCATGACAAGAGAACAAGAAGGAATAGGGACAGCTTTGTAAATTTCATTGCATTTTCAATGATTAATAATGGTTAGGATAACATTTTATATTTTATGGCTTATTATTGACACTCCCACCGGTAAGCTGAGGCTTTAGCGGGGGATTCTTGGTTCACTGACTCGTCTTACCCTGGCAGGTGTTGCCACCAACCAAGATAGAGGACAAATCTCCCCAAGCGTTTAAGTCCCATAACTCGGACTTGCTTCCCCAATGCCCTTGGGTAGCTTTTCTTAAAATATTCAATGATGCTTGTGTATCACGGTCTTCAACATATCCACAACGGCAAACATGAGTTCTTGTGGAAAGACTTTTCTTGATTCGTTTCCCACATTGAAAACAATCTTGACTTGTGTAGGCTGGATTTACCGCAATAGTTAGTTTTCGGTATTTCATCCCAAAATACTCTAACCATTTACGAAACTGACTCCAACCAGCATCATTAATACTTTTTGATAACTTACTATTTCTAACTAGATTTTTC